>JAQGHW010000698.1 GCA_028291505.1 Rhodopila sp.
ATGCCATCCGGAAAGCCGGGAAGCGTGCCAGCGGGCAACCAGCACAGGCCCAGCGACGCGGTGTGACCGCCCAGCGCGTAGTCCGGCGTTATGGCCGTTGCGACCAAGGCCCGATCCTGCGGCACCCGGTCGTCCACCGTCTGCCCCCAGTAGCAGTAGGGCCAGCCGTAAAAGCCCCCGTCGCGCACCGAGGTCAGATAGTCGGGCGGCGTCTCGTCGCCCAGGCCGTCGCGTTCGTTGACCACCGTCCACAGGGCGCCGGTCTGCGGCTCCCACGCCAGGCCCACGGGATTGCGCAGGCCGCCGGCAAAGATACGGATCTCGCCGCTTGCGACATCGAATTCGTAGACGGCGGCGCGGCCCTCCTCCTCGTCCATGCCGTTCTCGGCAATGTTGCTGGAGGACCCGACGCCGACATACAGTTTCTGCCCATCCGGGCTCGGTAGCAGGCTTCGCGTCCAATGCCCGCCCGGCTTGAACGTGGCCAGCTTCCGCCCTGGCGCGGTGATGCGGCTCGCACCCGCCGCGTAGGGAAAGGCCACCAGACCGTCAGTGTTGCCGACGTAGAACGTGTCGCCCAGCAGCGCCATGCCGAACGGCTGGTTCTGCCCCTCCAGGAACACCTGCTGGGTTTCGGCCACGCCGTCGCCATCCGCGTCGCGCAACAGCGTGATGCGGTTCGCACTGTCCCCCATGGCGGCGGCGCGTTTCATCGTGCTGACCATGGCATAGTCAAAGACCGACCTGGGCGGCCTGCTTACATTGGTGGCCTCGGCGATCAGTACGTCGCCATTGGGCAGCACCTGGATCCAGCGCGGATGCTTGAGACCGGTCGCGAACGCATTGACCTTAAGCCCGGGCGCCGCCACCGGAGTCTGCCCCGCGGTCCATCCCTGGGCGGTCGGCATCTTGAGTGTCGGGATGCTGCCCTGCGGCCTTGCCGGCGGAATCGCCGGCGCGCTGCCCCAGGCCGGCTCATGCGTGCCGCCCGACAGCCGCCGCAACTGCAGCGCCGCCCCGCCGACCAGCGCGACGGCCTGCGCGAAAATGCTCGAGAAGTTCAATGCGCTATTCCCACTTGGTTCCAACGCACGCTAGCCGAGACCAGCCCGCGTTGGAACCGACCACGCGGTATTTCTAACGCCCCAAGGCATCGGACGTGAAAATCCCGCGCAAACCCCGAACGGCTGGAGGGTCTGATTTCAGGCCGCCAACTGCTTCTCGAAGCGCTGCTGCCGCCAGTGCAATAGCTTCCACGCCAGTTTGGTCGCACCCACTGACAGCCGGCCGCGCGGCGGCAGGCCAACAGCTTTCAGGATCATGCCGGTGCCGCGCTCGATGTGGCGGTATTGGTAGAAGCCCATGGCGCTCGCCATGTAGGCCGCGGTGCAGCGGCCGTGCTGATACGCCTGTCCTTCCGGTTCATTGCCGCAGTGATATGCGTAGGCCAGTTCGTCGTCTTCCGTCTCGCCGATCCGCCCGAGGGCGATCCGCAACCGAGCGACCATGCCGAGGTTCTCGCGTGCGAGATAACGGCGCATGTGGTCGTAGAACAGTTTGAAGTGCCGGTACTCGTCGGCGGCGATCAGCTTGCAGACCTGCTTCAACACCGGCTCCGCCGCCGCCTCGGCCAGCGCGGTATAGTAGCTGGAGGTACCGGTTTCGACCATACAGCGCGCGATCAGCTCGCCCGTGCGGGATCCGCGAATGGACGCGTCGGCATCGGTCTTGATCGAATAACCAGCGCGATACCGCTCGAACGCCGCGGCGAAACTCCAGTTCGGTTCTGCCAGTTCGGCCCATTTCGCCAGTGCGTCGCCGTGCTGGACCTCCTCCTCTGCCCAATAGTCGGCGGCTTGGCGGAAGTCGGGGTCATCGTGGAACACCCCGCCGAGGTAGACGGCATAGTCCCGCCCGTTCCGTTCCACCATCGCCGCGGCTTTGACCAGCGGCACAAGCGCGGGGTCAACGGCCTTGGGATCGAACTGGTCCCAGGCCACATCTTCGATCCGCCAGTGCTTCATCGTGTTGTCATGCTCGCTGAAAGGCCGCGGGACGAAGGGGCAGACCCCGGCATCCGGTCACAACATATATGAACGTGGGACCGGGATGGAACCGGCCACGCCGCGTCGGGTTCGACCGGCGTCCTGACACTTGATCGGCGGTACTATTCGGCAACAGGGGGAAGCCGCGGTCTGGAAATCCGGAGTGACGACCACGGGAGTCGGGTCGTTCAACCCGGCCGTGGCATCCACAACCCTCCGACCGCGATCAGCCCGCCGCTTCGACCATGGCTCGGCCGGATTGGATGGCGTCCAGGGCGGAGTCCTCGGCGGCCACGTCGCTCTTGTCGGCGGCCTCGTAGGCGGCTTCAGCTTCGGCCAAGCGGCGTTCGCCCTCGGCCTTGTTGACCTCGGCCAGCGGGATCGCCGTGTTCGCCAGCACAGTGCAGCGTTCCGGTGTGATTTCGGCGAAACCGGCGTCGACGAACAGCCGTTCGGTGACCCGATCGCCCTCATACAGGTCTATCGTGCCGCCACGCAGCATGACGATCATCGGCGAGTGACCTTCCATCACGCCCATGTCGCCCTCGGACCCGGGTATCACCACCATGTCCACGGGACGGGACAGCAGCAGCTTCTCCGGGCTGACGATCTCCAGATTGGTCGGCATGGGCTGCGTCCTACGGTGTGTGGCGCGGGATGGCCGGGTCTGGCCCGGCCACGACAATGGTGTTGTTAAGCGGTCGCCTTCAGGGTCTCGGCCTTCGCAACGGCTTCCTCGATGGTGCCGACCATGTAGAACGCGGCCTCCGGCAGATGATCGTATTCGCCGGCGCAGATCGCCTTGAAGCTGCGGACGGTGTCAGCCACCGGCACCAGCTTGCCGGGGAACCCGGTGAACACTTCCGCCACATGGAACGGCTGCGACAGGAAGCGCTGGATCTTGCGGGCTCGGGCGACGACCAGCTTGTCCTCTTCGGACAGCTCATCCATGCCGAGAATGGCAATGATGTCCTGCAGCGACTTGTAGGTCTGCAGGATGCGCTGGGTCTCGCGCGCCACCAGATAATGTTCCTCACCCACAATCCGCGGGTCCAGCGACCGCGACGTGGAGTCCAGCGGATCGACCGCAGGGTAAATCCCCAGCTCGGCGATCTGCCGGTTCAGCACCGTCGTCGCATCCAAATGCGCGAAAGACGTGGCCGGCGCCGGGTCGGTCAAGTCATCGGCCGGCACATAGATCGCCTGCACCGAGGTAATGGATCCCTTGTTGGTCGAAGTAATCCGCTCCTGCAACGCGCCCATATCGGTGGCCAATGTAGGCTGATAACCCACCGCCGAGGGAATACGTCCCAGCAGCGCCGAAACCTCCGCACCCGCCTGGGTAAAGCGGAAAATGTTGTCGACGAAGAACAGCACGTCCTGGCCTTCCTCATCGCGGAAATACTCCGCCATCGTCAGGCCCGACAGGCCGACACGGGCGCGCGCACCCGGCGGCTCGTTCATCTGGCCATACATCAGCGCCACCTTGGAGCCTTCGATCAGGTTGTGGTGCTCGTCCATCTTGATGACGCCGGCGTCGATCATCTCGTGGTAAAGGTCGTTGCCTTCGCGGGTGCGCTCACCCACGCCGGCGAACACCGACACGCCACCGTGTGCCTTGGCGATGTTGTTGATCAGCTCCTGAATCAGAACCGTCTTGCCCACGCCGGCGCCGCCGAACAGGCCGACCTTGCCGCCCTTCAGATACGGGCACAGCAGATCGACAACCTTGATGCCGGTGACCAGGATTTCGGCCGACGTCGCCTGCTCCTCGAACGAAGGGGCCGCGCGGTGGATCGGCATTCTCTTGGCGGTGTTGACCGGGCCCTTCTCGTCGATCGGCTCACCGATGACGTTCAGGATGCGCCCGAGCGTTTCGGGACCGACGGGGACTGTGATGGGGGCGCCGGTGTCGACCACTTCCAGGCCGCGCACCATGCCGTCGGTGCTGTCCATGGCGATGCAGCGGACGGTGCGCTCCCCCAGTTCCTGCGCCACTTCCAGCACCAGGGTGCGGTCTTCGATCTTGCAGACCAGCGCGTTCTGGATGAACGGCAGTTCGCCGTCGAACTGCACGTCCACGACGGCGCCGAGAACCTGGGTCACACGACCGACGATGTTGCTTGCCATGATGTAAGTCCCTTCGTGAGAGATCAGACGGCTTCGGCGCCGGAGATGATCTCGATCAATTCCTTGGTGATGTTCGCCTGCCGGGCTCGGTTGTAGTTCTGGCTCAGCCGCTTGATCATGTCGCCGGCATTGCGGGTCGCGTTGTCCATCGAGGTCATGCGCGCGCCGTGTTCGCCGGCCGCACTTTCCAGCAACGAACGATACATCTGGATCGCCAGCGCCTGCGGCAGCAGTTTCGCGAGGATGGTTTCCTCGTCCGGCTCGAACTCATACGTCGCGCCGCCCAGATCCACGCTTTCGCCCTCCGGCGGCGGCGGGGCAGGGATGATCTGCTGTTCGGTGACGACCTGGGCGATCACCGACTGGAAGCGGTTGTAGATGATCGTCGCCACGTCGATCTCATTGGCCGCCAGCATCGCCGCGACGCGAACGCCGATCTCCTGCGCATCGCCGAAATCGATACGGCGTTTGCCGGCATAGCTGATGTCGCCGATAATCCGGCTTGACAGCTCCCGCCGCAGGTAATCGCGACCCTTGCGGCCGACGGCGAGGATCTTGACCGTCTTGCCCTCGGATTCCAGCCGGCGGGCCAGGTTGCGGGTCGCCCGTCCGACATTGCTGTTGAACGCGCCGGCGAGGCCGCGATCGGCGGTCACCGCGATCAGCAGATGCACCTTGTCCTGCCCCGTCCCCACCAGCAGCGGCGGAGCAGTGGGTGAACCGGCGACCGATGCAGCCAGCGCGCGCAGCATCCGATCCATGCGTTCGGCGTACGGACGCGCCGCCTCAGCCTGCTGTTGCGCGCGACGCAGCTTTGACGCCGCCACCATCTTCATGGCGGAGGTGATCTTCTGCGTCGACTTTACGCTGTTGATGCGGGTCCGGAGAGCCTTCAGGCTGGGCATATTTCTACGCCTTCAGCTGAAGGATTTCGCGAAACTGTCGAGGAAGGCGATCAGGCTTTTCTCGGTCGCCGGCTTGATCTCCAGGTCGGTGCGGATCGCGTCAAGGATTGCGGGCTCCCGCACTTTCAGTTCGGAGATGAACTGCGCCTCGAACGCGCCGACCCGGCCGACGTCGATCTTGTCGAGGTAGCCGCGCACGCCGGCGAAGATCGCCACCACCTGTTCCTCGATCGGCAACGGCTTGTACTGCGGCTGCTTCAGCAGTTCGGTCAGCCGTGACCCACGCGCCAGAAGCTGCTGCGTCGAGGCGTCAAGATCGGACGAAAACTGCGCGAACGCCGCCATTTCGCGGTACTGCGCAAGCTCCAGCTTGATGCGGCCGGCGACCTGCTTCATCGCTTTGATCTGCGCCGACGACCCCACGCGGGACACCGACAACCCGACGTTCACCGCCGGCCGGATGCCGCGGAAGAACAGCTCGGTTTCCAGGAAGATCTGGCCGTCGGTGATCGAAATCACGTTGGTCGGGATATAGGCGGACACGTCGCCGGCCTGCGTCTCGATCACCGGCAGCGCGGTCAGCGAACCGGCGCCCAGGGCGTCGTTCATCTTCGCGGCGCGTTCCAGCAACCTGGAGTGCAGGTAGAACACGTCGCCCGGGTAAGCCTCGCGGCCCGGCGGCCGGCGCAGCAGCAGCGACATCTGGCGATAGGCGACGGCCTGCTTGGACAGATCGTCGTAGAAGATCACCGCATGCTGGGCGTTGTCGCGGAAATACTCGCCCATGGTGCAGCCGGTATACGGCGCCAGGAACTGCATCGGCGCGGGGTCGGACGCCGTGGCGGCGACGACGATCGAGTATTGCATCGCGCCGTTCTCTTCCAGCGTGCGCACCAGTTGCGCGACGGTGGAGCGTTTCTGGCCGATCGCGACGTAGATGCAGACCAGCGCCTTCTTCGGATCGCCCGAGGCGTTGATGCCCTTCTGGTTGATGATCGTGTCGATGATCACCGCGGTTTTGCCGGTCTGGCGGTCGCCGATAATCAGCTCCCGCTGGCCGCGGCCGACCGGGATCAGGGCGTCGATCGCCTTCAGGCCGGTCTGCATCGGCTCATGCACCGACTTGCGCGGGATGATGCCGGGGGCCTTGACCTCGACGCGGCTCATTTTCGCGTCGACGATCGGGCCTTTGCCGTCGATCGGGTTGCCCAGGCCGTCGACCACGCGCCCGAGCAGGCCGGGTCCGATGGGGACTTCGACGATGGAGCCGGTGCGGGAGACGGTGTCGCCCTCGCGGATTTCGCGGTCGTCGCCGAAGATCACGACGCCGACGTTGTCGGTTTCCAGGTTCAGCGCCATGCCGCGCAGGCCGGCCGAGGGGAACTCGACCATCTCACCGGACATCACGTTCTGCAGGCCGAACACGCGGGCGATGCCGTCGCCGACCGACAGGACCTGACCGGTTTCGGCGACATTGGCTTCGGTATCGAACGCGGCGATCTGCTTCTTCAGAATCTCCGAGATCTCGGCGGGGCGGATCTCCATCTTACGCGGCTCCCTTCATGGCGTACTGCAAACGTTGCAGCCGGGATTTCAAACTGGTGTCGTAGAGGCGGGCGCCGATCCTGACGACCAGGCCGCCCAGCAGGTCGGGCTCGACCCGTTCATCGATGTTGACGTTGCCGTAGCCGGCCTCGATCAGGCGGGCACGCAGTTGCGTGCGCTGCACGTCGGACAGCGGATGCGCCGAGGCGACATGGGCGGTGACGATACCGCGGCGTTGGGCCACCAGGGTGGCGAAGGCGCTGACGATGTCGCGCAGCAGGCGCAGGCGGCGGTTGACCGAGATCACGCCGACGAAATCGCGGACTTCCTTGCCGAAGCCTTCGTTGGTCAGCACCGCCTGGGCGGCGGCGGTGGCGGTCTTCACGTCGATCAGCGGCGATTCCAGCAGCCGCCGGAAGTCGGCACTGCCATCGATCAGCCGGCCGAGGCTTTCCATCTGCGCCACGACGGTGTCGAGCACATGGTGTTCGTCGGCATGCGCGTACAGCGCTGCCGCATAGCGGTCGGCTACGCCACCGCCGGACGAGATAGTCGTAGCCGCAGAAGCCACGTTCGTTTCCATATGTTGGGCCGAGCCAGGTGTGGCACGGGCATGTGTCAGGACCGGCCGGCCGAACCGGCGCCGGGCATCTAGCATGGGGTATAGGGGCACGCAACACGGCCCGGCCGGCTCCGTGACGTTTTATCCATTCAGTGGGAAGTGTGGCCGAAGCGCCCGCGGTCAGGTCCGGCCCACGCTGACAGAAGCCGGATGCTCGGCGATGTCGTTTGCATCCGCACACCCAGTTACCTAATTAGGTAACATCACGTGCGAGGGGCTCATCACCTGTGGACATCACCAAGGATATTCAGCCCATGACCACGTTTCGCAATCATTCGGCGGAAATCATGCGGCATCTCAAGGAAACCAGGCGCCCCGTTATCCTGACCGTGAACGGGAAGGCCGCCGCGGTTGTGCAGGATGCCGACGCCTATCAGCACCTGCTCGACCTGGCGGCGGAGGCCAGCCCCGCCGAGGGCATCCGGCAGGGGTTGGACGATCTGGCGAATGGCAGCACCCGTTCGGCGCGCGAGATCTTCGACGAGCTTCGCACGGAATATGGCATACCGCGTTGACCTGACCACTCGGGCGAACCGGGACCTCAGGCGCATCTATCGCACTATCAATGTGGCTGACTCCGAGCAGGCCCGGATGTGGTTTAACGGGCTGGAAGCCGCTGTTCTAAGCTTGGGAGAACACCCAGGCAGAAGTCCGGTTACTCCGGAGGACGGCGGTCTCCGCCATCTGCTGTACGGCCACCGGCGGTCTGTCTACCGGATTATTTACCGGATTGATGAACGCATCCGTGTAGTCACGGTGCTGCACATCCGTCACGGATCGCGGCAGCCGCTTGCGCCGGGAGGCACCCAATGACCGGAGTCTCCCGCGCTTCTTGACGCACCGCGCCGCCGCCGCCAATGTTGCGCATCGTCCATTTTGGCCGTGCTTCCGGGACCCTGCGTACATGGCGCTAAGCCGTTCCACCCGCGTTAACATCCTGATTGGGAACGGCCACTTCCTCTCGCACTTCTACGTCCTGTGCCTGCCGCCGATGTTCCTCGCCTGGCAAACCGCCTTCAACGTCAGCTTTGCCGAACTCGGCATGACCATCATGCTGATGTCCGGCACCACCGCCATCCTGCAAACCCCCATCGGCTTCCTGGTGGACCGCCACGGCTCCCGCCCGTTCCTGATCGGCGGCGCACTGCTGATGTCGCTGTCGATCGCCGCCATGGGCCTGACAACCGAGTTCTGGCAGATCCTGGTCCTCGCGACCCTCTCCGGCGTTGGCAATTCCGTCATCCATCCAGCGGACTACGCCATCCTGTCCGGATCGGTGGACAAGGACCGCATGGGCCGCTCGTTCGCCCTGCACACATTCAGCGGCAACCTCGGCTTCTCCGCGGGCCCCCCGGTCGCCGCCTTCCTGATGGCGCTGGTCGGCTGGCGCGGCACCCTGCTCACAGTCGGCCTGCTCGGCGTCCCGGTCGTGCTGTCGATCGTGCTGCAAAGCCGCATCCTGAAAGACCAGGTACGAGAAACCGTCCACGGCGCCGTCCGCATGTCGGGCCGCGACCTGCTCACCTCCCGCACCATGATCCTGTTCTTCATGTTCTTCATGCTGGGGGCGATGGCCGGCGGCGGAGTGCAGTCCTGGCTCGTCACCGTGCTGCACACCTTCAAGGGGATCGACCTGCCGGTCGCGGCGACGGCGTTGACCGCCTACATGCTGGGCTCCGCCACCGGCGTGCTGGTCGGCGGCTGGTTCGCCGACACCTTCAAACGCCACATCCTGCCGTTCGTCACCGGCCTGACGATCCTGTCCGCCATGCTGATGCTCGCCGTAGACTGGCTGAACGTGCCCGTTGCGGCAATCATCGGCATGACCTTCCTGTCCGGCCTGGCGCTGGGTGCCAGCCGGACCCCGCGCGACGTAATGGTGAAGGACGCCGCGCCGCCAGGCCAGATCGGCAAGGTGTTCGGCTTCGTCAGCGCCGGCCTGCCGCTGGGCAGCGCCGTCACGCCGGTGCCGTTCGGCCTCCTGATCGACAAGGGCCATCCGGAGCTCGTGCTGGTCCTGGTCGCGGTGATCCTGCTGCTGAGCCTGTTCTGCGCCGGCTCTGCCCGTGTGTCGGCCCAAGCGGAAGAAGCGGTGCCGCTACCAGCAGAGTAAACCGCCCAAGGCTTTGTCGACCCGGTCAGGGACACAGCAGGCCGCGGCATCAACGCCGCCCAATTCCACGGCGATTAACCGGTTCTTTATCCTTTTGGCACAGCGTGGTTACCCATCCTATTCCACCGGGGCCTAAAACCATGTTCAGCCGCCTCAGGCTTCAAACCAAACTGATCCTCCTGCTCGGCCTGTCCGCCTTCGCCATCATCATAACGATCGCGTTCGGGGCAGCCACGTTGCGCGACCGAATGACCGAGGACCGTGTGGACAAGCTGCGCGCAGTCACCCAATCCACCCTGGCGATCGCCCGCGCGCTGGAGACCCGGGTTGCCGCCAAAACCATCACTCGCGACCAGGCGATCGCCCAACTGCGTGAGACCATGCACCAGATGCGCTTCGACGACGGTGCCGGCTACGTCACCGTCTCGTCGAACGACGGCATTGTCATCATCCAGCCCGTCGCCCCAGCCCGCGAAGGCAGTCCGTCCACCGCCGCCGACAGCAATGGCCGCACCCTCGCCGCGCTGTCCGCCGATGCGCTTCGCAACAGCGATGAAGGTGTCGTCTCCTACGCGTTCCCCAAGCCAGGAGAGACCCAGCCGCAGCCAAAACTCGCCTACGTGGCGGAGTTCCGGCCATGGCAGGCGGTCTTCCTCGCCGGTGCCTACACCAACGACCTCGATACCATGTTCAGAGCCACGCTGTTCCGGCTGAGCATGGTCGGCGCCCTGACCCTGCTGCTGACCGTCACCATCGGCTGGCTGGTCAACCGCGACATCGGCAAGATGCTGGGTGGCTTGCGCGACAGCATGACGCGCCTTGCCGGCGGCGATTTGACGGTCGCCATCCCTGGCATCGACCGCGCGGACGAACTCGGCGGCATGGCGCAGGCGGTCGGCGTGTTCAAGGACAACGCCTGCCGAATGCTCACGCTGCAACAGGACCAGCAGGCCGACCGCCAACGTGGGATCGAAGAGCGGCGCCAGACGCTGCTTGGCCTCGCCGACCGCTTCGACAAGGAAGTGCGTGGCGTGGTGGAAGCCGTGGCGACCGCCGGCGGCGACATGGGCGCTGCCGCGCGCAAAGTCAGCGGAACTGCCGGCGCCGCGGTCGAACAGTCCGGCTCAGCCTTGATCGAGGCCGAACAGGCGACAATGAACGTACAAGGCGTGGCGGCAGCGATCGAGGAAATGGCTGCCACCGGGTCGGAGATCAGCCGCCAGGTCGCCCGTGCCGCCACAATCTCCCGCGAAGCCGCGGAAGAGGGCCGCCGCACCAACGACACCGTGGCCGGCCTCGCCGCGGCCGCGCAGAAGGTCGGTGATGTGGTGAAACTGATCCAGGACATCGCCGCCCAGACCAATCTGCTGGCGCTGAACGCCACGATCGAGGCGGCCCGAGCGGGAGACGCCGGCAAGGGCTTCGCCGTGGTCGCGGGGGAGGTGAAAAGCCTCGCCAACCAGACCGCCAAGGCAACCGAGGACATCCGCGCCCAGATCGCCTCGATCCAGGCCGAATCCAGCGCCGCCCTCACCGCCATCCAGGGCATTTCGCAAACCGTGCACGGGGTAGAGGAAATCGCCGCCGCGATCTCCTCGACAGTGGACCAGCAGGGTTCGGCGATATTAGAGGTCTCGGGCAATATCCAGCAGGCCGCCGCCCGCACCGAACAGGTCGCCGGCACCCTGCGTCGCATGTCGGACGGCCTGGGCCAGAACGGCGCCGCCGCCGCGGCCGTCCTGACTGCCGCCGACCTGCTGGGCCATCAGGCCGGGGTCCTCCGCCGTGAGGTCGACAGTTTCCTGGGCACCGTCCGCGCGGCCTGAGCGCCGCCGGCCCCGGCGACCTCAAACTGCACGATAACTGCCGTTCGCTCCGGCACCGTGCGCTTGTGATGGCACCAATCAACTGCCTAAAATACAGTCTAATATGCTTCCAATTCGATCACTGAGCCCGATTCATAAGCAAACAAACCGCAACGATCGAAACTATTGCCGAAAATTATTGCAAAACTAATTGCCTGACCCCCTCGGCCCCCTGTACGGTTTCCAGGCAACAGGAGCCCAGGTCATGCAGGACGAGGCCTCTATCGAGGAACAGATTCGTCGCCGCTACCGCCAACCCAAAGGCGTGGAACAATTTGGCGTCGAGCCGATCCCGGAGGAAAAGAAGACCGTCCGCGGCCTCGACATCTTCTCGATCATCATCGGCCTTTGCCTCAGCCCGGGCTCGATCATGGTCGGCGGCCTGGCGGTCGTGTCCGGCCTGTCCTTCGTCGCCGCCGTTACCGCGATCACCCTGGGAATGGCCATCGCCGTCATCCCCTACACCATCATGGCCACCGTCGGCGTCGATTACGGCGTCCCCGGACAGGTCGGCACCCGCATGGCCTACGGCTTGCGCGGAGCCAAATGGATCCCATCGCTGATCCGCACCTTCGCATCGGTCTACTGGTTCGCCTTCCAGACCGTCGCCGGATCGATCGCCCTGGTCGCGGTGCTGCAGCGTTGGACCGGCACCCAGTACTCGCTGGTCACCGTCAGCCTGGCATTCGCGGTCCTGCAGGCGTTCGTCGCCATCGTCGGCTACAACAGCCTCAAGCATCTCTCCCGCATCGCCCTGCCCCTAAAGCTCGGCATCCTGGGTTACGCGCTGCTGCTGATGGCCACCAACACCGACCCGCACTTCGCCCCCCTGGCCGTCCTGGCCTACGCCGGAACCGCCAAAGGCACCACCTTGGCATTCATCACCTGGGTGAACGTGCTGGCCGCCAACTCGCTGACCATGGTAACCGACTCGGCGGATTTCTGCCGCTACACCCGCGGGCGGTGGGACATGTGGTGGGGCACCACCGCCGGCAAACTAGGCGGCGCCTTCTTCTCCGCCATACTGGGAGCCTATGCTGCGTCCGCAACCCTTGGCCACACCGCCAACATGTTCCAGGTCGTCGCCGATCTTTCGTCCTGGTGGCTGCCGCTGCTCGCTTTCGTCGTGGTCATCGCGCTCGACAACTGGACCATCAACGTCCTCAACCTCTACACAGGCGGCCTCTCCCTCCTCAACATCTTCGAGCGGCTCGGCCGGTTCTGGAGCACCCTGATCATCAGCGTCCTCGGTATCGGCCTGTCCGTCGTACCGGATGTGGTCAACAGCTACACCAGCTACGTCGGCATGCTGGGCAACTTCTTCTCCCCGATCGCCGGAGTCCTGGTCGCCGATTACCTGTTCGTCAAACGCATGCAGATCGATGTGGTCGCCCTGTTCGAGCGCAACGGTCCCTACTGGTACTGGCACGGCGTCAACCCGATCGCGGCACTGTGGACCGTCGCCGGCTTCCTGATCTACATGTTCGTCATCCCCCAGCTCTACATCCAGACCTTGTGCACGTTCCTGATCACCGCGGCGGGGTACTGGGCAACCACACGCCTCGTCGCGTTGCGCTCCAGCGTCATGGCACGCGCCTCCCGCCCCGGCGACCAGCGTGAGAGCGTCGACGAACTGGCCTGGGACCTCGCGGTGCGATAACGCCGGGCATCGCCTCCGCCGCTACGGACCGCCGGAGGCGATGCTCCCGGACACCATCCCTGCCACGGGCTGGCGGGGGTGGTTGGAGCAACATCAGCCTGACTGGAACAGTCCGGCTGATAAAGTTACTCGTGAAAACAATGGTCTAGCGCGTTTCACGCAAGCTGCAATGATAAATACCTGTGGGGCGTTGTTGCAGGGATGGGCGTGGTTCGGTTGGGATAGGACGCCTTCCCGTTTCTGATCCGGGATTCCGTCATGGCGTTCAAGGCCAACGCCGCGGGTCGCCACCACATCCCGAAGCAGAAACGCAAGGTGACGAACTGGGCAGCCCATGATGCTGGCCTGCGCCAGCGCGGCAGTTTGACAGTCTGGTTCACCGACGAGGCGATCGCGGCGTGGCGAGCGGCGCCACGGACAACCCGCGGCGGACAGCCTTGGCCCGGGTGAGGGATGCTGCAACCCATCCCGTCGATCCGTGCAACAACGCCGCGTCCGTCTCAACGAACGTGCGCTGTGTCTCAAACGATTGTGCGTCAGCGGCTGGGTTCCGGCTCAAGCAATTTGCAACGAAACCGGTGCTGTGTTGCGCGTCGAGCCGTCCATCCCTGCGCCGCTACAGCTCGGCGAGAAGCGGTTGACACCTCGGGGCAACCTCGCGAGTGTGTGCGTAATCAGACATTAGTGTCCGTCTAGCGCACAATTCTCCGCTGTCGCGCGTCGAGGAGGCGTATCAGCCATGTCGCCAGTTGGCTCTGAGATCTCGCAGTTGCCGCTGCCAGGCCCCGACCACGAGGCGGCCATCCCACCCTCGGCCGACACGCGCTCGGGCGTTTTCTCCTGGTACCCGGCAAGTACAAGCACCGAACGACGCACATTCTGGATTTGTTATGCCGGGCATCTGCTGGATGCGATGGACATCCAGTTTTACAGCTTCGCGATTCCGTCCATCCTGCTGGCCCTGAGCCTCACCAATGGCCAGGCCGGCCAGATCGCCAGCGCCGCCTTGATCGCCTCGGCGATAGGCGGCTGGGCGGCCGGCATCGCCGCCGACCGCATCGGCCGCGTTCGCACATTGCAGATTACCATTGCGTGGTTTGCCCTGTTCAGCCTGCTGAGCAGCTTCGCTCAGGGCTACAGCTCACTTTTCTTCACCCGCTCACTTCTGGGCTTTGGCTTCGGCGGTGAGACGGCCGTCAGCGCCATCTTGATGGCCGAGATGATCGCGCCCGCCGCCCGCGGCCGAGCGGTCGGATTGGTCCAGAGCGCCTGGGCAACCGGCAGCATCGCCACGGCCATCTGTTCGGCAGCAGCATTCACGGTCTTCCCGTTGCAGACCGGCTGGCGGGTTCTGTTCGGCGTCGGCGTCGCGCCTGCTTTGCTGATCCTGGCCATCCGCCGATCGATGCCGGAGCCGGCGATCTATCTCCGCAGCCGGGCCATCCGGGGGAAGGCGGCCAATCCTCTTCTCATTTTCAGCCGCGCGCATCTGCGCACCACGATCGCGACCACGCTGGTGGCAACCGGAATTCTCGGCGGCAACTTCGCCTTCAATGTCTGGCTGCCCACCTTCCTGCGCAACGTGCGCCATCTCTCGGTGTTCGGCACGGGCGGCTACCTGATCGTGCTGTATGTCGGCGCGCTGCTCGGCTACATCACCGGCGCCTATCTGACCGACAGGATCGGCCGCAAGCTGAACTTCGCCGTGTTCGCCCTGTGTGCCGTGGCAATTCTCGAGATCTACACCCAGCTTCCAATCAGTGACGGGGCAATGCTGGTTCTCGGCTTCCCGCTGGGTTTTTTCTCATCGGGCATCCTTGCCGGCATAGGCTCATTCTTTTCCGAACTGTACCCAACGGCCATCCGCGGCAGTGGCCAGGCCTTCGCCTTCAATGGAGGCCGCGCGCTCGGTGCTTTGTTTCCCGCGCTGGTCGGCATCTTCGCCAACCGCCTGCCGCTGGGTACCGTCATCGGGACGATCGGTATCGCCCCCTACGTATTGATGCTGTTCGCTCTCCTGGTGCTGCCCGAGACACGCGGCCAGCCGTTGGACCGCATCGATCCTCATCACACACAATAGCGCCGCTGCGCTGTCCAGGCGCGCAGCGCCGCAACCACGTCCTCCGCACAGGCAGCACCGCTAGCGCGTTTTTAGGCTGACTGTGCAGGTTGAAAACGCTCTATTCTCTTGTTTGATCGCATGATTCACGCGCTTCGGACGTTCCGCCCAACG
>JAQGHW010000699.1 GCA_028291505.1 Rhodopila sp.
TCGATGCGCTCGCACATGAACGCTAGCCAAGATGGTTTCCGCGACAAGGGTTCCAAACAACATTGTGATCTCGTAATGGGCCATTGGGTCTGTCGGAGTGTCCCGCGTCGTGGATCGATCGATCACACCATCTGCTTATTATCTTGCAAGTTCTGGGCATCGGCTCAGCACGGTTGCGGTTCAGTTGCTCCCCGTGTCTGGTTGATCTCTGGGCCGCGCTTGCCACGGCAGCGAGCGCAGATTTCGCGGTGTAAGTTTCCCCGGTAAGCATCATCTTCCAGGCGATGCGCGCGGTCTTGTTGGCCAGCGCCACGGCGGCCAACTTCGGCGACTTGTGCGCCGGGCGATCGCGAGTGCATTGCCGCCGGCGCAGCATTATCCGGAGCGGGTCATCACGTGCTGAAGCTGCGTCTTGGCGTGGGGGCGGATGGCAAGATCCCGCCGCCTGATCCGCCGCCACCGTGAACGTCCCGCGAACGGGAGATTCCGGCCGACTCGGGTTCCGGACCGCGCCCTATATCCCTTACCGCCGCCGGACGGCGCCCGCCGTGGCACCTTGTCCCAGCCCCCTAAGGATCCAACGGCATTCCAACCAAAACCGCCTGTCACGAGCGACTTGGATCTGATCCAACGGAAAGTGGAAATCATGCTGGACAACGGGCGCACCGCCAAGGGCCTCGCTCATCAGCGTGTGGGTCCTGGCCTTTCGATCGCGGTAGACCTCGTCGGCGTAGCCCATCGTTTCGACGATCAGCTTTTCCGATCCGCCTTCCATGACATCCGTGGCTTGCACCACAAAATCCGGAATGCAGGGACCGCTGGACTGGCCGTCTTCGAGCAACAGACCGCCGGCGATCTCGGGCAGATCAAAGACCGGCTTCTTGATCGTGACCCGAAGTGCCTTCCTTTCCCTCAGCCAAGTCTGCAGCTGAACAAGCACAGCCAAAGTGCGGCGCTCCAGATCGCTATCCACAAGCATCAGGTGCCCGGCAGTCACGCAGGGATGCAGATATGCCTTGAGCACTTCCACCGGAGTGTCCGCGGCGGCGCGGCCGACAACACAGGCAGCGAGATAGGGCGATCGGGCACGCCGTTCTGCGGCGGTCTGACGGCTGTGTCCCTCTCGCTCGCCGAAAATGGCAATCTCACCGCGAACCGGAATCGGTTCGCCTCGAAGGGGCCGAATGTGTCCAACAGAGGCATCCGCTACGACCGCAATAAGCAGACCGTGCGGACGATGCGTCTTCCGAAAACAGGAGGGAGATGTGTCCTGGATCTTAGCGATGAAGTCCGGCAGCGCCGGCAGGTAGGTGCAGAGAAATCCCGACAGCGCCAGCCCGTCGTCAATCTGAAGGTTGCGGGCGGCGCGCCGCAATACCCTGTATTGATCGGATAGAGCCGGCTTCTGCCCGTCCGCTGGTATGACGTTGACTAGCGCCGTCTCGATCAAGTGCATCAGCGTCGTGGCGAGCGCTCCACGCGAACGGCCGTAACTGCGGGCCGTCAGACGAGGCACACGCGCCTCCTCGTGATCCTTCAGGCTAGCAACAAGCGCCAGACGTTTGCCGACCGCCGGCCGGCGATAACTGCGGGTGATGAGGCGCTGTTCGGCGCGGTCGCGAAAGAAGTCACAGTCCGGGTCATGATCCGGCCATGGCGGCTCATGATGGCGCCGAACATGCGCCTCGGAAACGGGAATGAGGGCAGGGGGCTGGTCTACCCGTCCAAGACAATCACACAGGAACCAGCAACCCGCGCCCGATCTTTGATAGCGAGCGACAACAGTCGCACCGTCGGCCCTCGCTTCGGGCACCGCGAAACGACCGAACGCCCATCGGAGAGCGTGATCCTCTTGCGACGAGAGCTCACGCACATGCTGCACGGATCCGCGCCGGGTCACCTTCAGCATCATCACCTCTCGTCTGACACGCCGAAAGGTCGCCCAGGCCGGCGCGAACGAGCAGTAAAAAAATCTGCATCGGACAGGCTTCGTTCGCGCCAACCCATCCGAAGGTGGGGAACGAACAGGTCGGACGAGAAGAATGAAACAGCCGATATCGCTTGCGCCCCGTGCGCCACAAGGGTGCGTCGCCAGCGCTCCCGCCTGCCAGGCAGGCGCCCTTGTCCCGCCCGAGGCGAGCGATGGTCGGACCGTATTCCGAGTACAGGAGTACGGACGATGAACAACCAAGATGCTGAACGAGAGCAGATGAAGGCAGGGGTGAGCTGCGCTGCGTTGCTGGAGCGGCTCCCTCCCCCGTGGCAGCTGGACAAGCGGGAGAGCACCCGCAACTGCCTAAAATACCGGCGCGGCAAGGGGGAGGTTCTGCTGGTGACGCACGAGGGCCGGGGCTGGTGGGATCCTCTCAGCACCGCCAAGGGCGACATCTTCGACCTGGTGCAGTATCTCAATCGGGGCCTCAGCTTCCGGGAGGCTCGGAACGTTCTGCGGCCGTTTATCGGTCTGAGTCCTTCCTTCCCCGTCCACGAGCGACGCCGGGAGAAAGAGGCTCCGAAGGTCCCGTTTTCCGTGAAGTGGGAACGGCGGCGGGTGCCTACTCGAGGCTCGCCCACGTGGCGCTACCTGACGGTGGCGCGCCGGCTTCCGGCCCCCGTGGTATTGGCCGCGATCAGCGCCGGGATGCTGCGCGAAGGCCCGTATGCCAGCGCATGGTTCGCCCATCGCGACCAAGTCGGCCGTCTCACCGGATTTGAGATGCGAGGCCCGGACTACCGCGGCTTCAGTCCCGGCGGGGATAAAACCCTGTTCAGGCTCCCCGGCCGCCTGCCCACCAACAGCGTTGCTCTCCGCCGTCTCGTCATCGCCGAGGCGCCCATCAACGCCATGAGCGTCGCCGCGATCGAGCACCTGCGGGCTGACACGCTCTACGTCGCAACCGCCGGCGGGATGGGACCGCGCACGATCACTGAACTCGAGCGGCAAATGTGGATCTTGGCAATGGAAGAGCATGGGGAAGTGGTCATCGCCACCGACGCCGACGCTGCTGGCAACGGCTACGCGGATCGGCTCAAGGAAATGGCGCAGACGTTCGATTTGAGATCAAGCCGGCTTCTGCCGACGGGCGGGGCGAACGACTGGAATGACGTGTTGAAGCAGGGGAGGGGGGCATGAAATCCGATCGCGCATGGGTCAGGCTTAGCTCGGGCCGGCGGCTCGATTTGATCGACCCGAAACCAGCGGACTGGAAGGATCTCGACCTGGCGGTCGGCCTCTCGCGGACCTACCGCTGGGGCGGCCACTCGGTTTGGGATCTGCCGTTGTCCGTCGCTCAGCACAGCCTGCTCGTGCTCGTGCTGCGACAGCAGATGCAACCGCACCAGCCGCTGACGCCCAAAGAGGCGCTCCGAGAGCTTCTTCACGATGGGGATGAGGGTCTGCTCGGATTCGATCCAATCGCACCCCTCAAACCGCATCTCGGGGCGGATTTTGACGCGCTGACGTGTCGGCTGCGACAAGCCATCACCGTCCGATATGATCTGCCCGAATGGTCCGCCGAGGACTATATGCTGCACAAGCGGGCTGACCATCTGGCGGCAGCCTCGGAAGCGCTTCACGTGGCTGGCTGGTCGCGAGAGGATATCCGCGAGACGCTCGACATCCGGTTGACGCCGGTCACGACCGACCCACTACCCCGGCTGCCAGGATGCCAACCTTGGGAACCATGGCCGCCGCGCCGGGCCGCCGCGCTGTTCCTGGCGAAACTGCGAGAGCTTGATCGCGCCACAGACCTCGACGCGCCGGCCGACTTGACCGCGGCGATCGACCGCGAAGCCACGCTCGCCGATTTGGGCGCGGCCTTCTCCCGACTGCCGGCGAGCACGTGGCGCCGCTTCGCCCATCCGCTGACCGGCAACAGCCTCACCGACACCTTCGTCTATGTAGAAACCGATGACATCTCGCAACAACACCTTGAGGGCGTGATTGTCGACGGCGAGCGTGATGATGAGGGTCAGTGGCTTCTAGACGGACAGTTCACCGTGTTCACGACCGATCAGGAATTGATCCATGTGTCGGGCTGGGGGTGCCATGTCGAGATTCAGTGACATGGACGATCTGTCCGGAGAACCAGCCGCTCCGCCAAGCCCCGCGGATAGACTGGCCACCATCCTGTCCGGTCTCACACCCAACCAGGCCGAAGCGGCGACTTTGCATGGGCCTGTGCTGGTCCTCGCCGGCGCTGGGACGGGTAAGACACGCACGTTGACCGCCGGCGTCGCGTCGCGCATTGCGATGCGCGGCATCCAGCCCTCCCGCATCCTGGCGGTGACGTTCACCAACAAGGCCGCCAAGGAGATGGGAGACCGGATCCGAACCATGCTCGCAGGCGAAACGGTGCCATCCTGGGTTGGCACATTTCACGGCCTGGGCGCGTGGCAGCTCCGAATTGAACCCGAGGTAGCCGTGCTTCGCCCGGGCTTCGACATCCTGGATGCCGATGACAGCAAGCGCCTGGTCAGGCGCACCCTGAAGGCCATGAACATCGACGCTGATGTTGCGGGCGACGGCCGTGACCCGCTCAAGCAACTCTGCAATCGTATCGCCAAGTTCAAAGACAACCTTATTACGCCCGACGAAGCCCCGGATCGGGTGGAAGCGATAATCGCGCAGGCCAGGTTGACGCATGCCACAATCGATCCAGACGGCATGCGAATGGCGGCCCGGCTCTACCTCGAGTACCAGCGCCGCCTGCGCGAAGCCAACGCGGCTGACTTCGGGGACCTCCTCCTATGGCCAACGAAGGCCATGCACCGGGATGAAGCCTATCGGAAAAGATGGGCAGAACGCTTCGATTGCATCCTCGCCGATGAGTATCAAGACGTTTGCTACGCCCAGTATGCTTGGCTCAGACTACTTTCTGCTGGGCATGGCGAAATATTCGTGGTAGGCGACGATGATCAGAGCGTGTATTCCTTCCGGGGCGCCGACATTACTTTTATCCGGCGCTTTACCAGTGACTTCCCGAAAGCCCGAGAAGTGCGCCTCGAAGACAATTTTCGTTCCACCGGACACATCCTCTCGGCCGCCAATGCAGTGATTGCGCAAGACAAGAAACGGCTCGGCAAGACCCTGCGCACAACCAAGGCCATCGGTGACCCGAT
>JAQGHW010000749.1 GCA_028291505.1 Rhodopila sp.
CCGGCGCAGCAGGTCATGGACGAACGCGCGGTGCTTGTCCGGGACCTGGGCCACCAATCCACGCTGCGTCGCACCGGCCTCGGTGCGGATGGACAGATTCTCCGGCACCAGCAGATCGACGCCATAGGGCCGGCCATCCACGTGCGCGTCGATCCAGGTCAGCTCGGTTTCAAGCTGCTCAGGCGTGCAGCCAGACGCACCGAGCACCCCGAAACCGCCCGACCGGCTGACCGAGGCCACAACATCGCGGCAATGGCTGAACGCCAACAGGGGGAAGTCGATCCCCAGCATGCGGCAAAGTTTAGTGTCCATCAGGTCGCGGCCTTGTTGGCTGGGCGGGGTGGTGAAGCGAGTATCTGTCCGCGAGAGAGTGCCGCGTCGCTGTGCGCCTCGCAATGGCGGGGAGCGATTACCGGCGGGGAAATTGGGAGGTTCGTTCCCGGACCCGAAGCGGACATTGAGCAGTTAGGAAAAGGCCACGATCGATTATTGCACGATCGTCATCGTGGCCGATCCGAACCAACGGATTACCGCAGGTGCAAGTTGCCCTGAGGCATCCGCCTGGGCTAGGTCTGTCCAAACAGAGAATGCAGGGCATAACCAATGGCCACGTTCGACAGAATCACTTGCATCCCGACGATCCTCAATGGCCAGCCGACCATTCGCGGCATGCGCCTGCCGGTGCGGCGTGTCATCGAGGCCCTCGCAGTCTATCCCAACTGGGACGATCTGCGCCGCGAATATCCCGAACTAGAACCGGAGGATATCCGCCAGGCGCTGGAATTCGCCGCGCGGAACCTCGACGAAAGCGTGCAACCGCTTGAAGTCGTGTGAAACGCCTGCTGCTCGATCAGGGCCTGCCGCGGTCAACCACGACTTTGCTTACCCAAACCGGATTCGACGTGATCCACGTGTCCGACATCGGCATGAGCCGCGCTGATGATGTGGACATCCTGCAGCGAGCCCGAACCGAAGCGCGCGTGTGCATCACGCTCGACGCGGATTTCCATTCCCTGCTCGCGACCAGCGGCGCACATGACCCCTCCGTTATACGCATTCGGAAAGAGGGTCTTGACGCGACCGCGCTCGCCACGTTGCTGCAAGGCATCTGGCCAGGCCTCGAGGAAGGGCTCAAGGGTGGCGCGATGGTGACGGTAACAGACCGGTCGGTCCGCGTTCGGCGGCTGCCAATCGTGAGGGGTTGATCTACGCCCATCAAGCCGACATCTTCACCGGCGGATCCAGTTCCGCCGGCAGCGGACAAACATAGGGCGTCTTCCCCACCCGCGCCTGATGATCCGCCTTAGCCCGAGCCAACAGAGTCTCATCGCGAATCACGTCCAGTGCAGTCCCGGCCATCACCTTAGCCACATGCACCAGCCCCTTATGCGCCGCCGGCATCTTCCCCTGCGCGGTCAACTGCCAGGAATGCCCCGGCGTCCCGATCGCATACGTCGCCCCCCGAGCCTGCACCGTCGGCACCACCCAGCTCACGTCCCCCACATCAGTCGACCCGACCCCGCCGAACGGCTTGGCGTCAACCGGAATGATCACGTCGCACAACGGAGTATCCCGCCGAACCGGAATACCCGCCCGGCGATAGGACGCCTCGATATCCTCCTCCGTCAGCGTCGCCTGAAACTCCCGCGCCGCGACCCTGTCCGCATCATCGAACGGCGGCGCCCCAATTCGCTCGAGGTTATCCTGCATCGCCCGTTCCAACGGCGTATTGGCCAGCAGATTCGACACCGCGCTGACCACCTGAGCCGTCACCCGCGTCTCCGTCATCAGCGCCGCCCCATCAGCAATCTTGCGCACCCGCTCAATCAGCCGACCGAGTTCCGGCAGTGTCGTAGCCCGCACCAGATACCGGACCTTCGCAAACGCCTGCACCACATTCGGCGCCACCCCACCGGCGTCCAGTATAGCCGAATGCACCCGAGCGTCCGAAGGCATATGCTCCCGCATATAGTTCACCCCAACGCTCATCAACTCCACCGCATCCAGCGCACTCCGCCCCAAATGAGGCGACGCCGCGGCATGCGACGCTCGGCCATGAAACGAAAAATCGATCCGAGTATTGGCCAGCGAAACAGCCGGATTGACCCCCGAGAACGAAGCCGGATGCCAGGAAATCGCCACATCCACGTCGCTGAACGCCCCAGCCCGCGCCATGAACCCCTTCGCCGCCCCGCCTTCCTCAGCCGGGCAGCCATAGTAGCGCACCCGCCCCTTGATCCCATTAGCCTCCAGGTAATCCTTCACCGCCGTAGCAGCGAGCATCGAGGCGGAACCAAGCATGTTGTGCCCACACCCATGCCCAAATCCCGCACCCGGCAGTGGCTTCTGCTCCGCGACCCCGGCCTCCTGCGACAGTCCCGGCAGCGCGTCATACTCCCCAAGAATCGCGATAACCGGCCCGTCCTCACCGGCCTCGCCCATCACCGCCGTCGGTATCCCGGCAACATCCCGAGTAACCCGGAACCCCTTGGCCTCCAGCATCGCGGTGTGTTCGGCGCAGGAGCGGAACTCGGTGTAGCAAAGCTCCGGCATTTCCCAGACGCGGTCGGACAGGGCAATGAAGTCGTCCTGGTGAGCGTCGACGAGACGCCAGATTTCCTCAGTGTTGCGCATCGGAATTACCCCTTGGAGTGCCGGAAGCAAGAGACCAGATGGTCATCCACCATCCCGGTAGCCTGCATGAACGCATAGCATATTGTGGAACCAACAAAACGGAAGCCGGCTTTCTTCAGCGCCTTGCTCATCGCGTCTGAAACCGGCGTCGTCGCCGGCACCTGCGCTCGGTCGGTCCGCCAATTGTCGATCGGTTCGTGGCCCACGAAGGACCACAGATAGCGGTCCAGGCTGCCATGTTCACCGATGGCCGCCAGCGCAACGCGGGCATTGTCACGGGTAGAAAATATTTTCAGCCGATTGCGGATCAGCGGCGAATCCACCAGCAACGTTTCCAGTTCAGCGTCGGTCATCGCAGCGACGCGTTCGATATCGAAGCCATGATAGGCCGCCCGGTAAGCCTCCCGGCGAACCAGCACCGTGCGCCAGGACAAGCCAGCCTGAGCGCCCTCCAGCGTCAGCAGTTCAAACAGCGCTCGGTCGTCATGCTGAGGCACGCCCCATTCGGTATCGTGGTACGCCTGCATCTGAGGATCGGCGGTCTCCGCCCAATGGCAACGTGTGACCGTCATTCGCCACGCGTCCCGGCGCGCAGGGCACCTTCGCCCAACTGAGTCTGGCGTGCGAGGCGGGGACCTCGGGCAATGGACAAAGTGGCGTCCAGATCAGCGATGATCTCAGCGGTTCCGGGCACACCCAGCGACCGGAGCCGGGTGACGATGTCGATCGCCAGCACCCGCAGCCCCACCAGCGTTGCATCGCCGGACCGGAACTGTCCTACATCCAGCGCTTCGACCACGGCGCGGGCACCGGCGGCGAACACGGCTGTCAGTGCGACAATGGCACCCAGGACCGTGTACTTCTCCAGGGTCGCGCCGGCGAACCGGCCGAACGTGAGACGCAGCGCGCCCACCGAACAGAAGGTGCCGACCGCGTCCTCGATATCGCGAAACGGCAGCGCCATCCGGTCATACGCCGTTCCGGGCTCACCGAGCAGCGCGCTGCCAGGCGCCAGGCACCCGTCCAATGTCAGCAGGCAGTGCCTGGACGGCCGCAGCGCATGGAATCCGGGCATCTCCGAGATCGTCAGGCCAGGCGTGTCGCGCGGCACGATGAACGCGCTGTAGCGCTTGCGGCCGGCCTCCTCGGCGGTGATGGCGAAGACGATGATGGCGTCGGCGGACGGACCGTTGC
>JAQGHW010000766.1 GCA_028291505.1 Rhodopila sp.
GTTCGGATCCTGCCGCACCACGCTGCGCAGCATGGTGGCGAAATGCAGCCCGATCTGCAATTTCACTTGGCTTTGTGTGATACCCCGCAGCTGGTATTCGATCGGGTCTTCCAGCGTACCGATCTTGCGCGCCTCGGCGTTCAAACCAAGCAGCCCGGTGTACAAAGTGGTGGTCTTGCCGCTGCCGACCGGACCAGTGACCAGCACAATGCCATTCGGCAGTTGCAAGGCGCGCTGCAGCCGGTCGACGATATCGGGTTGCAGGCCCAGCACCGCGTAGTCGAACACCACCGCGCTGCGATCCAGCACGCGCAATACGATCGTCTCGCCAAACAACGACGGCAGCGTGGAAACGCGGAAGTCGATCTCCTGCCCGCGCACCACGAAGCCGATGCGGCCATCCTGCGGCAGCCGGCGCTCGGCGATGTCGAGCCGCGCCATGATCTTGATCCGCGAAGTAACCGCCGCGGTCAGGTTGACCGAAGGACTTTCGACGTCATGCAGCACGCCGTCCCACCGGTAGCGCACCCGCAGCCGGTCATCGAACGGCTCGATATGAATGTCGGACGCCTTGGTTTCCACCGCCCGCGACAGCATCTGATTGACCAGCCGGATCACCGGCGCCTCGCTGGCAAGATCCTTCAGCCGTTCGGTATCGTCGTCCGCCACGCTGGAGTCCGGGTCAGCCGCATGATCGAGATCACCCGAAGCGTCGGCCGACGGATCCGGATACAGCCGGTCGAACGCTGCCTCCAGCTCGAATGGCACCGCCACCTCGATCTCGACCTTCAGTCCGGTTGCCGCGGTGATCGCCGAGGCAGCGAACTCATCAAGCGGATCGGCCATCGCCAGGACTATGCTGCGACCACGCTCCGCCAGCGGCAGCGCGCGCGCATTGCGCAGGAACCGTGGCTGCAAGCTACGGGTGAACAAAGCCTCCGCCGGGTAGTGATCCGGGGTGGCGATCGGCAGGTCGAGCAACACGGCATAGGAAGCCGCCAACCCCCGTTCGCTGATCAGACCCAGTTGCAGGAGCACTGTATCCAGGCGTTGTCCATTATCCGCGGCGACGCGTTGTCCACGCTCGATCGTGCGCATGTCGCAATGTCCAGCGCGAACGATGATGCCGGTCAATGCGTCGATGGCCGCATGCAAGTCGACGCCTGCGCCGTAGCCCGTGCGATAAACCAGTTTGTTTTGCGCCATAGGCAACATCGGAACGTACCCGTCCTTGTGATATCGGTCCCGGCTGTGACCAGCATTGGTCTGTCGCGCCCGACTATGGCAAGTGACAGCCTCGTGGCACCACAAAGCGAGCAGGAGTTTGGATTGCCCGGCTGGATTATTTTGCTGCTCATCGCGCCGTTCGTGGGCAGTTTCCTTGGAGTACTGATCAGGCGCCTGCCGGACGGGAAGCCGGTGGCCCTGGCCCGGTCGCACTGTGAATCCTGCAACGTCGTGCTTGCGCCGCGTGACCTGATCCCAGTGCTGAGCTTTCTGATGACGCGCGGCAAATGCCGATATTGCGGCGCAAGGATCGCATCGTTCCATTTGGCGGTCGAGTTGATACCCGCCGTGGTTCCACTGTGGGCCGCCGAGGCCGGAACGCGCGGCGCCCCCCTCTGGTTCAGTGCGCTGCTCGGTTGGACCCTCCTTGCGCTCGCGTGGATCGATTGGCGCGACTTCTGGCTTCCGGACGTACTTACGCTGCCGCTGCTGCTGGCCGGGCTGGCGGCGACCTGGTGGCTGGGACCGGACGACCTCGCGGACCACGCCGCCGCCGCCGTACTCGGATATTTGGCACTCCAAACGATCGCCGCCGGATACCGCTGGTGGCGTGGCCGCGACGGGTTGGGCGGCGGCGATGCGAAACTGGTGGCCGCGGCGGGCGCTTGGCTTGGCCTCGACCTGCTGCCCCATGTGATCCTGCTGGCGGCACTCACTGGTCTGGGCCTCGCGCTGGCATGGCGCCTGGCAGGACGCGAGATCGCCCGGACGACAAAGCTGCCGTTCGGACCGTGTCTTGCCCTCGCGATATGGGTGCTGTGGCTGTACGGCGACAAGATCGACCTGTTGTCCCCCTGGTAAGGCCGCGCGCCCTGAAGTCATCGCACGCATTCCCCCACCATCTCATGCAGGGCCGCGCACACATCCTCCACCGGCGCCCGCCAGTCCCCCAGCCGGCTCTGACGAAATAGACGCAGCGACGGGTACCATGGTGAATCGTCCCGATGCAGCAGCCAGCGCCAGCACGCGTCGAAGCTGGTCAGCAACCAGACCGGCTTGCCCAGCGCGCCTGCGAGATGTGGCACCGACGTATCGGTCGAGATAATCAGATCGAGCGCATTGACCAGCGCTGCGGTGTCGGCGAAATCCTCCAGCTCGGCCGTCCAGTCGACCAGCGTCATGCCGGGCGGCGGCGTGGCAGCCTGATCCGCTGGCGGCCCTTTCTGTAGGGAAATGAATGTTACGCCTGGCACCGACGCAAGCTGCGCCAACTGCCGCAGCGACGCCGACCGCCAGCGATCGTTCGGGTACCGGGGATTGCCACCCCAGACCAGGCCGATGCGCAGCCCGCCCATTGGCTCCAGCCGCTGTCGCCACCTCGCCACTGCCTCGGCCGCGATGCCCAAATACGACACTGTCGCGGGGATCGTCGCCAATGTCGTACCGGCGACCAGCGGCAGACTGGCCAGCGGGCAGTGCAGGTCGAAGCCAGGCAGCGGATCGCCATATGCGACGACGGTCTTGATGCCCTCGAGGCTCGACATCAGCCGCACGAGCGCGGCCGGCACCTCGAGCACGACGGGTCCAAGCCGCGCGATCTCGGGGACGTAGCGACAGAACTGGATGGTGTCGCCAAAGCCCTGTTCGGCATGCAGCAACAGCGTGCGGCCGGCCAGTGGCTCGCCATTCCAGCGCCGCCGCCCGAGCTCTCGTTCGGGGAAACTGATCGCGCGCGAGCTGACATGGAAGCGCCATTCCAGCTCAGGCCAGCCCTCGGCCAATCTGCCGCCGCGCAACAGCAGGGTCGCCAGCCCGATATGCGCATCGGCGTTGTCCGGATCCAGTTCGATCGCGGTGCGATAGGACCCCTCCGCCGCGCCCGCGTCGCGCTTCGCCTTCTGCGCGTTGCCAAGATTTACATACGCGACGATCAGGTCTGGCTTCAGCTCCAGCGTCCGGCGATAATGCGAGATCGCTTCATCATGGCGCCCAAGTTGGTGCACCAGGTTGCCCAGGTTGTTGTGCGCCTCCGCCAGTTCGGGATGCTCGGCCAACAGCCGCAGCAATTGTGTTTCCGCCGCGTCGGTCCGCCCCGTTACGCGCAGCACTTCGGCAAGACCCTGCATCGCCGCCAACCGGGTAGGATCGATCCGCAGCACCGCCTGGTAGTGCTGTTCGGCCTCGCTCCAGCCGCCCAGCTCGTTGAATGCCGCGGCCAGTGCTTCATGCGCCTCCACATGGTCCGGCCGCAGCGCTACCACCCGCCGCAGCACAGCGATCGCTTCCAACGTCCGGCCGCCGGCCTGCAACACCGCGGCGAGACTGATGTACGGATCGACGAAATCGGGACGCAGGTGCGACGCGTCACGAAAACACTCGATCGCCAGATCGTTTTGGCCAAGGTCACGCAGGGCCAGGCCAAGATTGTGATGCACCTCCGGCGCGTCCGGCGTGATACGCAACGCGCGGCGGAATGCCGCCTCGGCGCGCTCCGGCCGTCCAAGATCGAGCAAGCAGTTGCCAAGGTTATTGTATGCTTCAATGTAATTTGGACGGTGACGAAGCGCGCGGCGGTAGCAGTCGACCGCTTCCTGTTTTCGTCCTTGCTGTTTGAGTGCATTGCCGCGGTTGTAATGGACCTCTGGATAGTCCGGCCGCAGGCGAAGCGCCGCATCGAACACCTCGATGGCCTCTGCTGTGCGGCCGACAGCATAGAAGGATATACCTAGATTGTAATGATAATGCGCCTGGTTCGGATCCAGCATGATAGCGCGCCGAAGGTACTCGATCGCGGCAGCGCCCTCGCCGGACTGGTGCGCGGCCACTCCCAGTAGGTGCAGGCTGTCGGCATGATTCGGACAAAGTCGTAGTACCTGCCTATACATTTCCGACGCGGCCTGAAGCTGACCGAACTGATGCGCCGTCAGCCCACGCTGGAACAGGTCCGCGCATGACTTGACGACTTCGGGCACAGAAACGCTGCCTCGAGTCATCGCGATGTTCCTCAGAGTCCCCCACAAGCCCGATGTGCATCCAGGGCGAACCAGCAACCGCTGGCGACGACCCGCCGCGGCCCGTTTCGGTTGAAGCAAGATAGCCGAAAGCGAAAATTGTACTGCTAAAGTACGGTTACAATTCGGATACACTCAGCGCGTGGGACACACAGTGGAATTAATGGAAGATTTGTGCCTTTTTAACCCCAGCCATCACCGGCCATGTCTATATCGTATTGTATCGGAGACATGATCGTGACCGAAGCAATGCATCTGGTCCAGCCACTGTTCGAACTTGCCCTCGGCCGGCATCAGAAGGGCCGCCTGCGGGAGGCAGCTTCTGCCTACACCCGCATCTTGTCGATCATGCCGTCGCACGCCGCCTCCCACCATATGATGAGCGTGATCGCCCGCCAGGCCGGGCAAAACGACCTCGCACTCACCGCGCTGCGCAAGGCGATCGCCGCGGCACCGCGCGACCTGCAATACCGCCACGACCTGCTCGATCTCTTGCACAGGCTCGGCCATACCGAACAGCAGGCATCCTGCCTGCGGGAAATGTGCCTCCTCTGGCCGGATCACGCCGAACTGCACGCACGCCGTGGGACCGCCCTGCGTGAGGCGGGGCAGGACAACGAAGTGGTCGAGTGTCTGCGAACCGCCCTGGCGCTGGCCCCCGTCGATGCCGACGCACAATGCCAACTCGGCCTCAGCCTTCTCGCGCTGGGCAACGCCGGCGAAGCCGCTGCCTGCTTCGCCGAAACGATCCGGCTGCGGCCGGATTTCGCCGCGGCGCATAACAATCTCGGCCTGGCCCTGCTGCGCCTGGGCCGCTTCATCGCCGCCGAACACAGCCTTCGCGAATCGCTGCGACTGGCGCCGGATCGCCACGTGACCTATGTGAACCTGGGCAACGTCCTGCGCACCCTCGGCCGGATCGATGCCGCGGAAGCGTGCTTGCGCACCGCGCTCCGCCTGCAGCCCGATTATCCCGAGGCCCATTACAGCCTGGGATCGTTGCTGATGGTCACCGGCAGGTTGGCGGAAGGCTGGCCGGAGATGGAATGGCGTACCGGCTGCTTCCCACAGCGCGAAGTCCCCGGTTCGGCGTGGAACGGTGAGCTACTCGACGGCCGCGTGCTGCTGTTGCACGCAGACCAGGGCTTCGGCGACGCCATCCAGTTCTGCCGCTACGTCCCCGCGCTGGCCAGCCGTGAAAACGTGGTGCTGGAGGTCCCGAAATGGCTGACTCGCCTCATGGCCAGCCTCGACGGAGCCAAAACGATCATCGCGCGCGACGCCGAATTGCCCGATTACAGTGCGCAATGCCCATTGATCAGGCTGCCGCTCATTGCCGGCACCACACTCGAAACGATCCCCGCTTCCGTGCCCTACCTCCATGCCGAACCCGCCGCGGTCGACGCCTGGCGGCAGCGTCTCGCCCCGCTGACCGGGTTGCGTGTCGGACTGGCCTGGGCCGGCAATCCGGCCTATCCCGACGACCATCGGCGCTCGGTCACGCTGCATGACCTGGCACCGCTCGCGTCGATCCCGGGCGTGGTCCTTGTCTCTCTGCAAAAGATCGTGCCGGCCAGCGATGAAGGCCGCCCGCCGCCACCCGGCATGACGATTTACGACTGGACCCCCGAACTGCAGGATTTCGCCGACACCGCCGCGCTGATCGCCGCGCTCGACATGGTCATCGCGGTCGATACCGCCGTGGCCCACCTGGCCGGCGCACTGGGCAAGCCGGTCTGGCTGCTGAACCGCTACGACACCGACTGGCGCTGGTTGCTGAACCGCGACGACTCGCCCTGGTACCCGACCATGCGGCAATTCCGCCAGACTCAACCCGACGGGTGGGACGCGCCGGTCCAGGCCATGCGCGACGCGCTCAGCCGTCTAGCTGCTCCATATCCGTCTTCATGTAACGAGTGAGCAGGTCGAGCCCAACCGCGCGGCGCTGCCACTCCGGAACGATATAATCCTTCGCCAGCGCATCGAACCTGATATCGAAATAGCCATCCTTGCGCAGGTCGCGCCGCCAGGAGGTGAACTCGTTCTGCACCGCCAGGGCCAGCGGCCGAAACGCCTCGACCAACGCCGCCTGCCGATCGTCCAGCACCGTGCTCGGCCAGCCAAAGGCGAGATGCGGCGCGGCTCGCAATTGCCCCTCATGGGCCGCGAACCAGCGGCGCAATTCAACCGCCACCGCTGTCTGTCCGGACGACAAGGTCTCGTCCGACAGATAGGTGCGCAATGACACCGTCATCTGCAACGTTGTGGAAGCCACTTCCGCATCGATGCCCCAACCGGCGGGACGATGGCCCAGCAAAAACCGGTAGGCCAGGGCGGCGCAATCCACCAGTTCGGTGCCCCCGCACAACACGCCGCCGGGTGCCGGCAGTGCGACGTCCCACGGATGGAAACGTTTGCCGTCCGCCGTCAGTGCGCAGGCGCGATACAATCCGGCGAGCGGCAGGCCGGCGTCCACCAACTCGATAATCCGCTCGCCGCGTTCGCCGGTGCCGCGTTGCAGGTAGCGGGTCATGATGTGGTTGTCGAAAAACACCGGCGCCGTCCAGAACCGCGCAGCCATGTTGCCGCGTTCCACCCGGATGTTGTCGATCGCGACGCTCCATTCGCGCGCTACGAAATCGTTCTTGCTGGCACGCAAATGGTGGATCGATTCAGGCTGCAGGGACTGCCGATGGTAGATCCCGGGCCGTCCGATGGCGAACCGCCCGGTGTCCAGGCGCAGCGTCGCGGCGTTGTCCTGCGCGGTTTTGCCGATCCGAGCCAGCGTGACGTTGAAGCCGGGACCGTCGATCTTGCGCCCCTCACGATTGCGGTCCAGCAACAAGCGGGCAAACGCGAAGCTCTCACGCCGCGCCTCATCGGACGTCGCGAAAACCACGCGCTCGGCCTGGCGAGTCATTCCGCGGGCCAGCTTCTCGTCGAGGGGCACGCCAGAGCCGCTCCTTTACACGGCGGCACCCTGCGCGGTGCCCGCGTCCGTGCATAGCACAGGGCGTGCCGGACGCGACGAGCGGTAATAGCCCTGAAGTCACGATTAGTTGATAACGATATCCATCAGCGCCCGCTCGGCCGCACCACCCGCCCGTCGCCCCCTCACGGGAAACGACGGGCGGCTCCACCGCCTCAGGCGACCTTGGCGATCGCCTTGCCAGTGTCGATGTACTGCGTCGTCGCGGCCAGGTGCAGCACCAGTTCCAGCCTGCCCGACCGCCCGGCCAACAGCGATACCGGCAGCTCCGCGTCCCCGTCCGTCCAGCGGATGCGCCCCTCGGTCTCATACGCATGGAAGCCACCGCTCAACGCCGGATCCGCGATATCGATGCGGCGGAACCACGTGCCCTGGCGCACCACCAGTCGGCGCAACGCCACCCCCAGCGCCCGCGGATCGCGCGTCACCCCCAGTTCCTCCGGCACCGCCGATCGCGACACGATCCGCACCCAGCGGAACGCGGCCGGCAGCGTGAACACCCGCACCATTTCGTCGGGCGCCTCGGCGTCGATACGCTTCCCGTCCACCACCAGATGCAGGTCCGGATCGTCGGTCAGCGGCACACCGCGGCGAGGCCCGGATCGGTCCAGCAACCGGCGCCACGCCTGGTCGACCACCGGACCGCCGGTCAGCACGGGCGCGAACGGCGCCTTCTCCGGCTGGTCCCAGCTGTTGTTGACGTTCTGGAACAGCCACCGGTTGCCATCGTCGCGATAGCTTTCGGCCGGTGCGCCGTTCGCCAGCAGCACGTCGTGCGTCTCCAGCTCCACGTGGTAGATCGTCACCTCCTGCGCCATGTCGTCCCAGATGATCGATCGATGATTGACCAGGAATTCCACCGGGATCAACACGCCATCGATATGGAAGGCATGCCCCTTGGTGACCCGCAGATCCTGGTGCGGCACGTTGTCGGCCAGCGCGCCCTTGCGTACGATGACCGGGGTGGCCGGGCTGCGCCGCCCGCGGCTGACCATCACCTGCCCGCGCCCGACCCAGACGACACGCCGCGCCGCCCCGGCCTGGGTCAGCACCATATCGCCGGTGCCAAGCCGCTCCACCTCGACCTCGCCGGACGGCGTGCTGATCAGCGTGCCGGCGCCGAAGCAGATCGGGGTGATGTTGGTAAGGCCATAGGGCGCCAGGGTGCCGTTGGTGGTGAAGACGTCATTGACCGGGATACCGTTGGTGCCGGCCAGGCTGGCGTCCGAGACCACCAGGAAAGGCGCGCCACCTCCTTGGCCGTTAAGGCTGCCATCGGGGTACCAGGTGCCGTTCGCGGAGTTGAAGTTGGTCAACACTTGCAACAGCAGCGAGTCGGCGTTGTAGCCGAGCAACTGGGCGTCAAAGACTTGGGCTGATCCTCCGGACGGTGTGAACGTGACCTCCGCTACTTGGGTGTTGTTGACGGTGAACACCTGGTCGATGACCACGTTTACCGCCGTGCCCTGAACCTGGCTGAAGTCTGTAACGGTAAAGTCGTTCTGCGATGGGATGACGCTGAACGTGTGCGTGGTTGGATCCTGCTGCACCGCGCCGACGAACGCCACGTCGTCGCTGCTGATGGGAGTCCCAACGATTGAGGTCCCGCCGGCGGGGTTAAGCGCAAGGTTGGGCTGCGGGGTCGATGGACTAAGGAACAACGGCTGGTAGGGGTTCCCTGGAGAGAACGCGCCCCGATCGGTGTTGCCGGGGTTGGTGTCGCTGGAATTGTTCGCCGCGCTCTTGCCGTCGACGGCGTTCGCCACCTCGGACACGACGAAAAAGCCCATGTTGGTGAACGGCCCGGATGGCCCCGCGCCGTCAGTGAAGGTGGTGTAGGCCTGGAAGGCGACTTCCGCGTTGTTCCAACTGACAACCTTGCCATACACCGTCGCCGTGGTCTGGTTCGGCAGGGTAATCTGGAACTGGACCACCTGCCAGTCGTCGAAGACTGCGGCCACCCGCACGCTCTCTTGCGTGCCGTTGCCGACAAACAGCGGATCGTTGCTGGTCGTCCAGGTGCCGCTCGTGGGGTTCGCAACAGACCCCGGATCCGCATCCGTTTGGTACCCCGTACGACTGTGCGACTGACTGGCGATGGCGATCTGGTCACTGCT
>JAQGHW010000767.1 GCA_028291505.1 Rhodopila sp.
GGAGAAACAAACGCATGAAAACCACCTTCCCGCACATGACCGCACCGATCCCCGTCCCGCGTAACCACAAGGTCAGCATCGGCGTGTCGCGGGCATTCCGCGCATGAGCACGGTTCAGCGGATCCTGGCGGCGCTGCCGGCGAAACCAACCCAGATGCTGCCACAGGCTTGCTACACCGATCCAGCGTTCTTCACGTTCGAGCAACGCTCCGTGTTCGCGAAGTCCTGGATCTGCGTTGGCCGCGTGGAGCAAATCCCCATTCCCGGCGATTGCTTGTCGGTGCCAGCGGCGGGAGAGCCAATCATTGTCATTCGAAACGAAGCGGGCGGCGTCCATGCGGTCAGCGCGGTGTGCCAGCACCGGGGCGAAATCCTGGAATGCAGCGGCCCGCGTCACCTGCGTTGCCCGTTGCACTTCTGGACCTATGACCTGACCGGGGCACTGGTCGGCGCGCCCCGCACCGGTGCGGAAGAACTCCGGCGGCTCCGGACAGAGGTCAGGTTGCCGTCAGTGCGCTTGGAGCTCTGGCATGGGTTCATCTTTGTGAACCTGGACGGGCAGGCATCGCCGCTTGGCCCTTCACTCGCCAAGGTGGAACCGTTCTGGGAAGGATACGAAGCTGCGGACCTGGTCGCCATCCCGCCGAAAATGGCCGACACGCCGCTGCCGTGGAACTGGAAAGTTCATGTCGAGAACTTCACCGATGCCTATCATCCGGAATTCGTCCATCGCGGCACGCATGATTTCGCACCAAGCGTGCACCCCGACGGAGGTGTCGAGTTCACATCGATGGAGGACGGCGACAACGCGATTCTCCGTACAGTGCCGTTGATCAGCGCGGATGGCGGAATGATGCAAGATGGCTGGGGTGAGGCGGCGGCTTTCCCGGCGATACAGACGCTGCCGGAGGCGCAACGAAGGCGCCTTGTATTCGTGCTTCTGCCCCCCAGCATGACACTGGTTTTCGCACCGGGCGCGGTGGCCTATACGCTGATATCCCCCGTGGGCGCGGAGGCAACCCTGGCATCAAGTGACCGGGTCACCGCGGGCGGCTGGCTGCTGCCACGCACCACCACCAAGCTGCCGGATTTCGATCAGCGGAAGGCGGCGGTGCAGGAGGGGGCAGCAAAAATTTGGGCGCAGGACGTGCCGTTGAACCTTGGGATGCAAGATGGCAAACGGTCACGCTTCGGGCCACCTGGATATTATACGGCACTCGAAACAACGCTGGTGCAGTTCAACGCGTGGCTGCTGCATGCCTACCGCAGGGCCGCGGGAACTGTCGCCGAAACTCGGGTGTGCCCATGATGTCCGGAAGCGGCTCGGTTCACCTGGCGTGATGGCGGCTAAGCGGCTTCGGTAGGCCCAGGTTGTCACGCAGGGTCTGGCCTTGGTACTCGGTCCGGAACAAACCTCGATCCTGCAACTCCGGAATGACCAGATCCACGAAATCATTCAGCCCACCCGGCAGCGTCGCCGGCTGGATCAGAAATCCATCGACGCCGTACCCGTCGAACCAGGCCTGCATCTCATCGACAATCATGCTCGCCGTGCCGACTACCGTGCGCTGTCCCCTTGCGCCAGCGAAACGCTGATAAAGCTGACGGATCGTCAGCTTCTCATCGCGCGCCCAACCCAGGATCTGTTTGAACGATGTCTGCCCGGCGTTCGTGTTCTGCTGCGCGACCGCATCAGGCAGCGGTCCGTCAAGGTCGTACCCGCGCAGGTCAAACTTGCCAAGACTGTAGGACAGGACTTCGATTCCAACGTCGGGATGAATCAGCGATTGCAGGTGCGCGTGCTTGTCCCGCGCCTCCGCCAACGTTCGGCCCACAACCGGATTCAAACCCGGCATCACCTTAAGGTGCTCTGACCTGCGTCCAAACTTCCCCATGCGACCTTTCAGATCCGCGTAGAAATCCTGCGCCTCCGTCAGGACGTGTTGCGGCGTGAACACGGCCTCGGCAGTGCGAGCGGCAAGTTCCCGGCCCACCTCGGACGAGCCAGCCTGGAAAATCACAGGCTGCCCTTGCGGCGACCGAGCGACGTTGAGCGGCCCTTTGACCGTGAAGTGCTTACCCTTGTGGTTCAATTCATGCAGCTTCGCCGGATCGTAATACATCTGTATAGACCGGTCGCGGATGAACGCATCTTCATCCCAGCTGTCCCATAGACCCCGCACCACGTCGGCAAATTCCACCGCGCGATCATATCGGGCACCATGCTCAAAATGCGCCTCGCGACCGAAGTTGAACGCCTCCGATTCGTTTGACGAGGTCACAACGTTCCAACCGGCCCGCCCACCGCTGATCAGGTCCAGCGAGGCGAACTTTCGCGCAACGTTATAGGGCTCGTTGTAGCTCGTCGTTGCCGTCGCAACCAAACCAAGATGTTCGGTCACGGCCGCAATTGCCGACAGCAGGGTCAGCGGTTCGAAATACGCCATGTATTGCGGCCAGCGTCGCAGCGCCTCCGGCTGGCCGTCGCGCACCGCCACCGCGTCGGCCAGGAACATGAGGTCGAACCCTCCCCGTTCGGCCGTCCGGGCAAGTTCCACGTAATGGCGGAAATTCGTCCCCGCATCGATCTGAGCGGTTTCGTCCAGCCACGATGCGACATGATGACCCGTCGGATGAAAGAAGGCACCCAGCTTGAGCTGTTCCCGCGGCCGCTGCCTGATCATGTGATGGCACTCCGACCAACCAACGCGCCGCCACGCAGCGACCCTGGGCGCGTGTCGCCCCACTGCACCACGTGGCCGTCCGGCAACAGGCGGCTGAACGGCGTGGACAACCAGATGCGCAGCAGCACGCGCGACGCGCCGGAGGCCGGATCGTTACGGAACGGCGTGCGGCCGTGATAGGTCACGTGCTGCGTGAGAAACTGCATGTCCCCGGGCTCGAACGGGGCAAACAAGCAGACTTCCTCACCAATTTCGTGCAGCAGGTCCATCGCGGCGTTCTGCGCGTGGGTCAGTCGTGGCACCTCGGCGACTTCCTGCGCCTGGTTGATGTAGGTGCGCGAATACTGGCTGGTGAAGCTTCCGTCGGCGGCGCGGGCGAAGACCGGCATTGGGAAAACGCGATCGGGCCGGTCGCCTTCCTCGTCAGCTGGCCGCATGCGCCAGAACGGCTTATAAAATTCGCGCAGCAAGTCGGGACGGCGGCGAGCCATCTCGTTATGAATGGTAACGCTGGAAACGACCTTGGACACCCCGCCCTCGATCGCGTTGCTGGCGCATAGCAGGCTCAGCAGGTCGCACTTGTCGGTATGGAAACGTAACGCGCCGGTGGATCGGGCGACAGTGCGGGCCGAAATAAGCGAGCCTTGACCGCTGTCGTAGTTCAGCGCCGCACCGGTGCCAGTTTCATCTTTGACCTCACCGAGCACCTCGCCGGCCGAGGTCTGGTAGATTGGCGTGCCGAGATTGACACAGAATCCCCAGAACAGCCGCCGCAACGATTCGGCCGAAAAGCGATCGACCGGCAGGCCGGACAGCCGTACCACACCAGGCCCATGCTCAAGCTGTTGCGCCATCCATCTCAACAAAGGCGCCAGTTCGGGAACCGGGAACGCCGCCGGGCCAAAGCCGGGGCAAGGCACCGATCCAGCAAATTCGGTGGCGCGTTCCAGCGCCGCGATTTCGGCGTCCGTCAGCCGTCGTCGCCATGCGTCGGACGCGGCGAGGTCCGCCCCGCGCCAGGCGGCCGGGGTATCGATGGGAGCAAGCAGATCAACCATTCTGCCAAACGCTTTCATGTCCGAACACGAATGTCGTTACGCTGGACGTCAATGACAGTTGCTTTGCCAGCGCATTCGCCAGATCGAGATCGAAACCGACGGGCTTGCCGTCCTCGACGAATTCGAACGGCGGGAAGGTGGCAGCCAGCCCCCAGGTGATCTGACCGGCGGCGACCAGGGACTGCGCCCGGGCCACAGCCGGGATCAGCAGCAGCGAGGCGGCCAGAAGGAGGCGGATCATCGGATTGCTCCACACAGGGATACCGGCGCAACGTCGTGCCGGCACTGCGCCCGAACACGCAATTCGCGTGCCGTTGCGCTGGACCGGCAAAGTGTGTCGTCAGCAGGCTGATGATCGCCTGCCGGTTGGGCAGATGCGTGGTTTGAGATCAACGGTGCGGGTGATTTAACTCAGTCGCAACGGCGCCCGGCCGTACGCGTTCCCTGCATCCACCAACCGCGCGAGCGCCCGCAGAAACACGTCCCGTTCCGCTTCCGGTAGTGCCTCGATGGTGCGGGCGTGGGCTCGGCGGGCGGGTTCGGCGATGCGATCCAGCAAATCCGCCCCGGTCCTGGTCAATGTCACATGCTTCAGCCGGCGGTCCGTGGTGCCCCGAACACGCGTCAGCAGACGCTTCGCTTCCAGCCGGGCGACGACGTTCGCCAAGGTTGTTCGGTCAACCCCAACCTCGTAGCCGAGGCGAGTCTGTTCCAGGCCCGGCTGGGCGGCGGCCACGGACAGGATGCTGTATTGGACGGGAGTGATGCCAGAGGGTCCGCATTCCTCCGCGAACATTGCCAGATGGATCTGGTGCAGGCGGCGGATCAGGAAGCCCGGGCGGACCGCGAGTTCCCAGGCGGTTGGCGCGGCGACCAAGTTTGGATCAGACATGCCGTCTTGTTACCCAACGACGCGACATGTGCCAGATGCCGCGCATCCGTTGGGGCCCTGAATCCGTAGGCTTCAAGTCCGTGGCGGATCCAGGGCTTACTCGAACCGCCCCAGCCGCACCGCGGTATGACCGCGGCTGGGGCGCAGGCTTGGCATCACCAGCAGGCAGTCGTCGTGCGGGGTGCGGATTTCGGTCTGGCCGTCCATTGCGATCAGCGTGTCGCGCCGGGGGATGATATCGCCGCCGTGATATGTTTGCACGAACGCGAAGTTCGACGTCATCGCTGTTACCGCCGTCGTAACAACCGCCACACGTGGCGAAACAGGGCACTGCGCGGGCGGCAGCGGCGCGTCCGGTCCAACGACATCCAGGTGGCGCAGCAACCCGGCCACGCTCGCCTGAATCGTATCGACCGTGGTTTGCTCCCAGTGTTGACCCGCCTCGACGAGGCAGGCGGCGTGCTGTGTTTCGGGGTTCGAAAAGCGTGGATAGTCGATCAGCCGCCGGCCGTTCACGTGGCCATGATCCGCCACCACCAGGGGCGGCGTGCCGATTGCCTTGGCCAGTGCCCGTCCCTTTGCCGGCACGCCGCTCAGGATCAGCGGTTCGGACGGCCAAAGCATCGAGTGGAGGTCCAGCAGCACATCCACCGAATCGATAAAGTAACGGACTTCCCGGGCACGGTCAAGTTCGATGGAATGACGTGGCCCGTTGAGGATTTCCTCATCCCAGACGCGATTCATATCTTCATCGATAAAGCGCGATGCGGTCGGCCGCAGGGGATCGAAACGCTCGAACGCCGACAGATTGAGGAATCCGAACGACAGTTTTCCCCGGGTGGGCGCCAGGCCTGCCCGCAGCAGCCGGTCCAGCACGATGGCGCCCGCGAGTTCGTTGCCATGCATTAATGACAGCAGCGCCACATGCGGCCCGGGGCGATCCGACTCCAACGTCGTGATGCCGGCAATCCCGATGTTACCGCCTATCCACGGCGCAAGATCAGGTTGGCAGATGCGGACCTTGAATTCCGGCAGCGGGGAATGGGTGGAAAAGGGACCCATGGTGAATTTCGGATCAGACCAGCAACTGGCCGGCGAGGCGCCGGATGAAGCGGTCGCAATCCACCAGTTCAGATTCCGCGATCCACTCATCGGGCTGATGCGCCTGGGCAATGTCACCGGGTCCGCAGATGATCGTCGGAATACCTGCGTTTTGGTAGAAGCCGCCCTCGGTACCATAGGCGACCTTCCCGGCGCTGTTGGTTCCAGCGACCCGCTTCACGACCGTAGCAAGTGCATGATCCGCCGGCAGCGCCATCCCCGGCATTTCCAGCGTGACCTCGCAGGTAAAGCCGCAAGCGGGATGCACCGCCTTCATCGCGGGCTCGATCGTTTGCGCGATGTAGGCCTGCATCCGTTCGAGGTGACGATGCGCCGAGTCGCCGGGGATCGGGCGCCATTCCATGGCGAACGCGGCGTGTTCGGGAATGATGTTCAGGATGGTGCCGCCTTTCACGGTGCCGACGTGGATGGTGGTGTGCGGCGGATCGAAGCCGTCCTCGAATGGGCCTTCGACGGCCAGGCGGCGGGCTTCGCGGGCAGCCCAGGCGATCGCCTCGCCAGCGGCCTGCACGGCGTTGACGCCCTTCGACGGCTCGCTGGAATGCCCGGTCAGTCCACGCACGCTGACGTCGACATTGAGTTTCCCCTTATGCGCCAGAATCGGCTTCATGCGGGACGGCTCACCGACGACGCAAAGATCGGGCCGCAGTCCGGACTCGGCCATATCCTCGATCAGTCGTTGCGCACCCAGACAGCCGACCTCCTCATCGTAGGTGATGAAAAGGTGCACGGGGCGGGCTAGCGGCAACGCCTGGAAATCCGGCACCGCGGCAAGGCAGGCGGCGACGAAGCCCTTCATGTCGCAGCTTCCACGGGCGAACAGCTTGCCGCCGCGGCGCCGCAGCGCGAACGGATCGGCGGTCCAGGCCTGGCCATCGACCGGAACCGTATCGACATGGCCGCTGAACGCCAGACCGCCGGCTGTCCGCGGGCCGATGACGGCGTGCAGGTTGCTCCGGTTTCCCGCCGCATTGGTGCTAATACGATATGTCACCCCGAAACGGTCAAGATAGTCACGAATGAAGCCGATCAGCGCCAGATTGGAATTGCGGCTGGTGGTATCGAACGCCACCAGCCGATCCAGCAGTTCCGTGGTGCTCATCCGGGTCGCGGCGATTTCGGCGATGTCCATAACGCCACTCTATACGTGTCGGCGTAAGCGGCAACCGCGAGGGCACGACCGAATCGGCTCGATCTGACCGCAGGACCCCTGTTCTGGCGGCGAAAAGCGGGACAGGACAGTTCGGAACGGACAAGCACCTTCTCACAAATCAGTGAGGTGGCGTGATCATGGGTCCAGCCAGCCGAAGGCTGCCCGCTTATAGTGCTTGCCCCCAGCGGTATTCGAATGACATCGTCGCGAGAGAACAAGAACGACGGGCGAGAGGAAGGCGACCATGGACGCATCCGAGGCCTTGGCTTTGAAGCAGGCGGCCCTCGAACGGGCGACGCTGCGAAAAGTCTATCTGCGCCTGGTCCCGTTCTGCTTCCTGCTTTACATTCTCTGTTACGTCGACCGCATCAATGTCAGTTTCGCGGCACTGACGATGAACCGCGACCTGGGCCTCAGCGCTTACGTATATGGCCTGGCCGCCGGCGCGTTCTTCTGGGGTTACTGCCTGCTGGAAGTGCCCTCGAACATCATCCTCGAAAAGGTCGGCGCTCGGATCTGGATCGCTCGGATCATGATTTCCTGGGGGCTGCTGTCGGCGGCGACCGCGCTGGTGACGGGTCCAATCAGTTTCTTCATCATCCGCGTGCTGGTGGGCGTGGCGGAGGCCGGATTGTTTCCCGGGCTGTTGCTGTATTTCCACCGATGGTTCCCGCAACAGCATCGCGGCCGGGTCGTCGGCTGGTTCCTGACGGGGTTGCCGCTGGCGACGGCAATCGGCGCGCCGGTGTCGACGGCGTTTCTGCAGATGGACGGGCTCTGGGGCCTGCATGGCTGGCAGTGGATGTTCGTGGGCGAAGGCATTCCGACCGCGCTGGTCGGCATCAGCGTGTTGTTCTTCCTGACCGAACGCCCGTCCGAGGCACGCTGGCTGGCGCTCGAACAACGCACCTGGCTGACCGGCGTGCTGCGCCATGAGACGCACGCGATCGAGTTGGTTCGAAGCCATTCGATCCTGTCCGCGATGACCAACCCCCGAGTGCTGATCCTGACGGTGATCTTTGGCGGCATCGGCATGGCGGGGGTTGGCACGGTGTTGTTCCTGCCGCAGATCTTGAAGGCGATCGGAATGTCCAACACGCAGGCCGGGCTGTTGACCTCGGTTCCGTACGTATTCGGGACGATCGCGATCGTGGTGTGCGGGCATCTTTCGGATCGCGCCGCGGACCGATACTGGACGCTGGTGGTGACATGCGGGCTGGCAACGATCGGTATGGTGCTGGCGGCGATGCTGCATGACAGCCTCTGGGTGCTCGCGGCGTTCTCGGTCGCAACGATCGGCTTCTACGGGATGAAGTCACCGTTCTGGCCGTTGCCCTCGACGTTTCTGACCGGGTCCGCACTGGCCGCCGGGTTGGCGTTGATCAACTCGCTGGGCAACTTCGCCGGATATCTGGGTCCGATCGCGGTAGGTTATGCGAAGGACGCAACGGGAAGTTTCCAGGCGGGGCTCTACGTGCTGGCTGCTGCCGCTTTCGTCTCGACCGTGACGGCACTGGGGTGCGCTTTGTGGATGCCGCGGGGCGCTTTGCCGGTGGCCAGCCTGGCAACCGTCCGACGGTAGAAAAGATGCGCGGCGAGTGTCTTGCCCCCGAAGTTCGTTCATTTTGCGGCGTACGTAGGCGACAAGCAGGCCCCTGAAACCAAAATCAGCCGCCACACCAGTCGTCATCCGACAGCAGGCTGAGACGGCTCCTTGGCTGATGCAGGAGTTCCATTCCCCGCGGCAGCGGGCGTAATGTGGCGCCTTCCCTGGCGATCTCCCCGACGATCACAAGCGCGGCGTCCAAGGTGGCGAGTGTATAGGGTTTATTGAGGCAAGCGTGACCAACCCGTGCCTCCCGGTGCACACGTTCGGCTTCGCCGGTGACATAAAGAATGGCCATGTGGCCGAACTCACCCGATTCCGCCAGTTGGTCGGCGATGTCGCTGCCGCACTCCTTGCTGCCCAGTTGCATATCGAGAATAGCGGCATCGGGGTGATGCTGACGCGCCAACGTCATAGCTTCGGCGACTGTCGACGCGACGCCGCACACGACGTGGCCGCGATCCTCCAATGCCTCGGCGAGGCAGTCCGCCAGCATGACGTCGTCCTCTACAACTAAGACTTGCATGCGCATCCTTGTCGCTGGATAAGTCTTCTTCCTTGTCTCAACCTCAACAGACCCACCAGTCGCTCCCGTTCCATAACAACTCCGTCGATCCGTCGCGATATACACGAGAATGTGAGCGCCAATAAACATGAATCACAACGGGAGAAAAGGCTTTTTTACAATTCCCGGTTGTATTTCTCTGATCTATCAAATAACAAAATTATGGATTGATAAA
>JAQGHW010000787.1 GCA_028291505.1 Rhodopila sp.
GGCAGTCTTCGCCGCTGTCCTGGCATTGGGAATCGCATTCGAGATGATAACGTCAGCGACTCCGACCAGCGCGACCACGCCTGTGGCGGATAGGATGATCGTGTCGCCTCCGAAACCGGCGCAACGAGGCGGCCACGGACTTAGAGCGCTTTCACCCTGACTGTGCAGGTTGAAAACGCTCTTTCTTCTTGTTTGACTGCATGATTCACGCGCTTCGTGCGAACAGCGCGTCCTGCGGACGACGGACGTTCCGTCGTTTCGGGGGTTCATGGTGCACCGACGATCGAATCCATCTCCCGGAAGTCGGGGAGGGATGTGTCGATCGGTTTACCATTTCGCAGAACGATCCGGTCCGATTGCGGACGCGACAAAAGCTCGTTCATCGAGCGCGCCCGGAAAATTACCAGATCAGCCAAGGTACCGATGGAAATACGGCCGCGATCGGTGAAGCCGCAGGAGGCCGCGGGGGTCGTGGTAACCGAGGCGGTCCAGGCGCCGAAGGGGTGGTCGAGCTGAGCGATGCGCACGGCCTCTCGATACACTTCCATCATGTCGTAGTCGCCGTAGGCGTAGAACGGATCTCGGCAATTGTCGGAGGCGAAGGAGATTGGGACACCGGCGGCACGGAATTCGTGCACCAGGGTGATGCCGCGCCAACGCGGGGTGCGGCGGGCTTTCCGGCCCTGTAGATACATGTTGCACATGGGCAGGATGATGACGTTGATGCCCGCCTCGGCACAAAGCGAGATCGTCGTCATCGCATCTATGGCTGCCTGGACAGACAAGGAGCACACATGACCGACCTGGATGGGGGCTTTGAAATTCCTTCGTAGTGCGGTGCGGGCCACGGCGTCGAGAGTATCCGATGAGGGGTCGCCGGTCTCGTCGAGATGCAGGTCAAGCGCGAGGCCGCGTTCCTCGGCCAGGGAGAAGAAGCGGTCGAGCAGTGCCTGGAATGCGGGGGATGACGCCTGCCCGCCCTCGCCCGTGGTGGTCATGCCGAGGATGCCGCCGGAGACCGCGACTTCGTCGGCCAAGGCGACACCGTCGTCGCCGGCGAAACGTTCCAGCGGGCAGATCGAAACGGCTTGCAGGTCGATGCGGCCGGCCCAGGAATCGCGCAGGCGGCGGAAGACGGACCAGTGCGCCTTGGCGTTCGGCCAGTAGCTATCCAGGTGGGTGCGAATCGCGGCCGTGCCGTGCGCGAGGGCACAACGGAGGCCGAATTCGAAGCGGGGTTCAATGTCTTCTTCAGAGTAGTGTTTCCCGCGGTCGGCGATGACGGCGGTTTTGGCACCGGGATGGGTGCCGTCCGGGTTGGGCTGGCGCGGCCAGGTTTGCGTCTTGTCCAGGTGCACATGCCCATCGACGAAGCAGGGCCAGACCTGGCCTCGGTCCAGGTCGATCCCCTCGGATGCTGTCCCGGCAGGGGCGATGGCGGCGATCCGGCCGTCTGTTATGCGGATATCGAGGCGGGTCAACCCCTCGGGGTCGGCTGGGGGAGCGCCGTCGAGGACAGTAATGGGGACCTGGGCGTTTCGCAGCCAGAAATCGGGGGGAAGAGCGGTGGGGAATGTCATGTTGGCATCCGATGTGCTTGCGTCAGAGCGAGGAGAACAGGATGGAAGAGCTGGATCGCCTGCTGAATGACCTGTCGGACATTCCGCATACTGTTGAACCCGCGCTGGTGCGGCAGAAATCGCGTGATTTCTTCTGGTACAGTCCGGTGCTGGACCGGCAGTTGCGCGGATGCAGCGCCCAGGCGATCGTCAGCCCTCGGGATGAAGCGGACGTGGTGCGCATCGCGGCTGCCTGCTTTCGGTATCGGGTGCCGATCACGGCTCGGGGCGGCGGGACGGGGAATTACGGGCAGGCGGTGCCGCTGCATGGCGGGGTTGTACTGGATATGACTGGGCTCGATACGATCGAGTGGCAGCGTCCGGGGATGCTGCGGGTCGGTCCGGGACGCAAGATGATTGATATCGACCGCGAGACGCGCCCGTCTGGATGGGAACTGCGGATGCATCCTTCGACCAAGCGCACCGCAACGATCGGCGGGTTTGTCGGGGGTGGTTCGGGCGGTATCGGTTCGGTAACGTGGGGCGGATTGCGTGAGCCCGGCAATGTCGCGGCCGCTCGGATTGTTACGATGGAAGCTGAGCCTCGGGTGGTTGAACTGCGTGAAGGTGAGGCTCAGGCGGTCAACCATGCCTACGGCACCACCGGCCTGATCACCGCGCTGGAAATGCCGTTGGCACCAGCGTGGAACTGGATCGAGATGATCGTTGCGTTTCCGACGTTCATGGATGCGGTGCGCTTCAGTTACGCGATCGCACTGGCGGATGGGATCGTGAAGAAGCTGCTGTCCCCCATTGCGTGGCCGACGCCGGATGCGTTCCGGCAGGTGCGGGGCCATTGTCCGGATGGGCAGGCGATCCTGATCGCGATGGTTGCCGCATCGTCTGTCCCGGCCTTCAAGTCGGTGCTGGCGCGGCGGCATGACAGTGGAACGATTACGTTTGAGCAGCCTACGGCGGAGGCGCCGGGTGAGGTGCCGCTGTACGAGTTCACCTGGAACCATACGACGCTGCAAATGCTCAAGCGCGATCGAGGCGTGACGTATCTGCAGGCGCTGCATCCGGCGGGACGTTTGCTGGACAGCGTGGCAGAGATTGCAGAACTGTTCGGGGACGAACTGACGCCGCATCTGGAGTTCCTGCGGGTCGGCGGACAGGTTACGGCGAGCGGGCTGCCGATTGTGCGGTTCACTACTGAAGAAAGGCTTGGTGCGATTATCGCCGAACATCGCGCCCGGGGGGTGTCGATCGCGGATCCGCATGTGTTCACGCTGGAAGATGGCGTCGGGCACAAGCAGGTCGATGCCGACCAACTGTCGTTCAAGCGTCATGCCGATCCGGCCGGGTTGCTCAACCCGGGCAAGATGCGGAGCTTCCAGGCGGTGGGGGCAGGCTAACACGAGCGGGTCCGGCTTATCCTGATGCGTATGGGGACGTGCGGCCACGACGGATAAGACGGCCTCACGCGGCGGCATAGTTGCGGGTTACTTCGGGGTCGTTGTGCTCTTTCAGCAGCTCCTGCAGCCGGCGGCGCATGATCAGGCCGGGGCGGTCGGAGGTCATGTGGGCCTCGGTTCGGTGGGCAAGGTCGAGGGCGGCGTCGGGATCGGTGGCTTCCAGGATGTCGCGATCCTCATACACGACGGCGGCGTCCCAGTCGATCAGGGTTTGGATCGGACACTGATCCTCGGTTTCGTTGCGGTATAGCAACTTGACCAACTGGATGCGGCCGTCGTCGATCGGGGTGGCGCAGTTGATGATGATGTGGCGGATGCCGCTGGGATAGGACATGTCCATGCGCCGGGCGAACGGCAGGTACCAGTGGTTGCGCATGGTACGCGTTGTCGTGGGTTCGATGGTGCCGGTCACGCGGAATGCGGCGGGTGGATTGACTATGTCCACGACGGTGGTGGCGACGAAGCCGTAGTCGGTTTCCTCGATCTCGTACTTGCTGGGCTTCGGCTGGGCGTTGTCACCGAATGTGCCGCGATGGACGAAGGCGAAGTGGGCTCCGCTGGAAATGCGCAGGCCGGCCATGAAGGACGGTTGGGGGGTGGATGCGCGCGGGGCCTGGGGAGTAGAGGCAAATTTCAGGGGTGGGGCATGGCATTTTGTCCACGTCGTGGCCGGGCTTGGACCGGCCACGCACGTCTTGGGCTGCGAATCCGGTCGAAAGCGTGGGTGACCGGGCCGAACCCGGTCGTGACACAGATCGAAGGGCCGAACCCGGCGATGATGAGATGCAGGCCGTCAGGCGGCGAATTGCTGGTGGGCTGGGACGTCCAGTTTGAAGAAGCGGGCCGCGTTCAGACCGAGGATCTTGGCTCGTTGCGGGTCGGTGAGATTTGGCATGGTGCGTTCGATCGCCTCGGCGGAATGGGGCCAGGTGCCTTCGTGGTGCGGGTAGTCGTTCGCCCAGGCGAAGTTGTCGAGCAGACCGAAGGGCTCCGCCAGAGCGAGTCCGACCGGGTCCTCCTGGAACGTTGCGAGGCCGTGGGCTTTGAAATAGTCGCTCGGTAGGCCCTGCAGCTTTGGGCGGACCCACATGTGGTGCTTGCGATAGGCCTCGTCCATTGCTGTAAGAAGCCAGGGCACCCAGCCGATGCCGGCCTCGACCGTGGCGAAGCGCAGGCTTTTGAAACGTTCCAGTACGCCGGAGGCGCACAGGTTGGCGACCGGTTCGATCGTTGGTGCCAGCGAGTGAGTAACGTAGTTCACAATGGCGCCGCCATTGCCGCGGGCGGCACGGGGGTCGCGGCCGGTTGAGACATGGAAGGTGATCGGGATGTCGGCTTCCTCGATCAGGCGCCACATCGGGTCGAAATGCGGCAGGTTGTAGTTGACGTGGTCGACGTCATGGCCGCCCCAGATCGGCTTGCACGGCAGCGACAGGGCTCGGAATCCGATCTTGGCGACGCGCTCGATCTCTTTCAGGGAGCCTTCCAGGTCGCCGGTGGCGATCGCGGCGACCGGCAGCATGGCGTCGGGATGCGGGCCGAATTGTTCCCAGGCCCAATCGTTCCAGACACGGCATTGTGCGTTGGCGAACACCGGGTCGGGTGTTGCCCACATGGCCAGGCCTTTGTTGGGGAAGATCACTTCGACGTCCACGCCGTCGGCACGGTTGTCGCGGATGCGGTCCTGCACCTCGGCGCCGGCCTTGGAGCGGACCCAGTCCTCGCCCTCAAAGCTCATGACACGCACGCGGTCGGGGCGGTAGCCTTCGCAATAGCGCCACTGCACGCCCTGGTCGTCGGTTATGATGCGGGGGACGCGTTCGCTGTATTTCGGGTCGATCCGCTTTTCCCAGAGGTCGGGCGGTTCATTGGCGTGGCTGTCGGTGGACACCATGAAGTACTTCTTCGGGTCACCGACACGGGCGGTGCGTGCCCAGCCGGAGTGGCCTGGTGTGTCGAGCCGCCACAGGTTGGGGGCGTTGATGGGGATCTCGTTCATGGCCTGACTCCCTTGGTTATTCTCTTGCGTGGCGATACCCGATCACGATCGTGCAGGCAGCGCAACCGGAACGGGTGGGTGGCGCGAATGATATCGCTAACGCGACGGCCCCGCATTTAGGTCGTTGCCCGGCCTTATCGTAAGTTCTTTTCCGGGCTTCGTTTCAGGAAACGGTCTCTCCCATCGTGGCGGGGATGGATTCCAATGTGCGCAACGTCAGGGCCTCGAAATCGCGCACCCATCCGCGCGTGTCTCCGATGGGCGCGTTGCGCATGGTGTCGCGCAGGCCGTGACGTAGTGCGAGACGGCGTTCCGGGTCCGCCGCCAGGGCGACGGCGGTGTCCACGTACGCATCGGTCGTGTCCGTTGCAAGGTCGCGCAGGCCGGCGTTCGCGAGGTTGCTGAAACTCAGCCGTTCGAAAAAGGCTGGTCCGATCAGGCTTATTGTTGGAACACCCATCCACAGGGCCTCGCACGTCGTCGTGCCACCGGTCTGCGGCAAGGTATCGAGGGCGATGTCGATCTCGTTGTAGTAGGCCATGTGCCGGCCGCGTATCGCTGCAAATGCCAGCCGGTCGGACGGGATTCCATGTCGCGCGAAGCTTCGGGCCATATTGTCCCGGAACATGGCGACCCCTGCCTCCGGCCGCACCATCAGGAACCGGCTGCCGGGCACGCGGTGGAGCACGCGCGCCCAAAGTGCGATTGCCTCGGGCGAGTATTTATAGGGATTGTTCATGGTGCCGAAAGTCAGTTGGCCGGTACGTCCTTCCGGCAGTCCGGGCAGGATCGGCTGGTCGGTAAAACCGAGCCGGCCGAGGGTTACCCAGCTTGAGGGCATTTCGAACGGGCGTTCCAGGAGCAGTCGCGGGTCGGGTGGCTTCAGGTATGGATCGACCAGGATGTAACCAATCCGGCTTAGACCGGATGAGTGCGGATAGCCAAGCCAACTGACCTGAATCGGTGCGGGCTGGTGTGCCATGACTTCCAGCCGGTTCAGATGGGTCGACCCCCCTAGTTCGAACAGGATGTCCAGTCGATCGTCAGCGATTTGCTGAGCGATATCCTGCTCCGGCATGTTAGGCATACGGCGGAAGCTGGCGATCTGACCGGCGATCTGGCGTTGCACCGCATCCGGTTCGCCGGGATTGAAGGAATAGGCGAACAACTCGAATCGCTCGCGGTCGTAATAGTCGAAGATCGGTAGTGCAAAGTAACTGACGGGATGGTGCCGGAGGTCGGACGATACGAACCCGACGCGAATGCGCGGGCTTGGCGGTGGCCGCTGGTGCGCAACGGCACAGGCTTCGCCTGATAGCGTTCGCCCCATTGCCGGTGACAGTCCACCAACGTCAGCCGGTCTTGCATCGTTCGCACGCGCCCGAGCTGGGCGTGCAGGGCGCCGACGACGTTGCGGCGGACCCAGTATTCGAGCAGTACACTTCGATCCGGGAATAGTGCGTCGAACGCGGCCAGCGTGTCCAGGTCGGCAACGCGCAACAACGCGCTCTGCACGGCATGGGCGCTGGATGGATGCAGCACCCCGCGCGCGACCATCCGGCGGGCGATGCCGGCGGCTTCCGCGATGTGGGCAGCCTCGTTGCCATAGCGGCTGTTCAGCAGGCTCCAGCACAGCTTGCCTTGCGCCTGGTCGTCGTCCGGACGCAATGCTACGGCTTTTGCGTAATGCTCGTTCGCGGTTTCGCGCTGTTCTTCCGACAGCAGGGCGTCGGCGAAGGCCAGATGTACGTCGGCGTTGCCGGGTGTTCGAACCAGCAGTTCACGCAGCAACACGCCGGCCTGTTTGGCGTGCCCCGACAGGCGCAGCATCTGTGCCTTGATGAGCAGCAATTCGGCATCATCCGGTTTCGTAACAAGTGCTTTGTCCAGGTCCGCCAGTGCGGAGTCGACACGTCCGGCGGTGTAGTGGGCGCGGGCGCGGTCTCGCAGGGCCCCCGGCACTTCGGATGCTACTGCCTGACTTAACCGCGATATCGCTTCTTTGTCGCGCCCGGCACGGGCCAGCGCATTGCCCAGCAGGCGCAGGGTGTCGGTCCGGTCAGGGGCGGCGGCCAGGCCTGTTGCGTAGGCATCCACGGCGGCGTCCGCCGCCTCCATGTCCAGGTGGACGTTGCCTAGGTTGATCCAGGCCATTTCGCTGTTTGGATCTAGCGATGCGGCGCGTTCCAGCCGGGCTCGGGCTTGGACGAAATCGCTGCGCTGGCGATGCAATACGCCTAGCAGGTTTAGCGCGGGGGCGTGGTTGGGTTGTTGCGCGAGTACGGCCTCGGCCGCTATCAGGGCCTCTTCGCGCCGGTTGGTTCGGAAGAGCCTGGCGGCGGCTTCGTAGTTGGGAGATGACAGGCGGGGGCTCTGCCCCTCGACCCCGCCAAGGGCCTTGGCCCTTGGAACCCATAGCGACGTTAGGCCATCCTTTAGATTGATGGATGGGGCGAACCCGGTCGCGCGCAGCCGCGTGATGTCGGCCAGCATCGCCGACGGTTCGGTGCTGGGCCTGGTGGCCGCGGCCAGAAGATCGCCTCGGCCGGCCACCTGTGCCGCCAGGCTGGCGATCGCACCGATCGTTACTGGTTGGCCGGAGGCAACGTTCACAGCGCCGGTTGTTGCTGTTGCGAGGAGATGTGCCAATGCTCGCCCGGCGTCGGCTACGTGCACGAAGTCGCGGACGAAGTTTGCGGGGCCGGTTTCGGCGCGCCGGCCTTCGCGTAGCGCTGCCAGCAGGCTTGGCACCAGTCGCGCGGGGGCCTCATTCGGTCCGTAGAGATGGAACAACCTGGCCCACACCAGGCCAATTCCGCTTTGCGCGGCGAACGCTGTCATCAGCCGGTGCAGCGCGTCCTTGGCGGTGCCGTATAACGACGCGGGATGGCACGGATCGTCTTCCTGCCATGGCCGCGCCGGCGGGTCACGCCAGTCGTATTCCGCGCAACTTCCGACCATCAGGATCCGCGTGGCTTTTTGTTCCGCTGCCAGACGCGCCAGGTCGAGGGAGGCCGCGACCCAGTCTAGATTGGCGGGGGATGTCCAATACTTTCCCGGCTGTGTGACCCATGCGCAGTGCAGCAGCGCGTGCGGCTGGACCGTTGCCACCAACTGACGCCGCGCACCCTGATCCAGCAAATCCGCGCGATACCAGCGGGCCCGAGGGTCGGTGACCGAGCTGCCGACGGCGTGCACTTCGTAGGAACGATCAAGTAAAGGTCCGATGGCCTGGCGCCCGACGAAGCCGGAGGCACCGGTCAGCAGCACACGAGGGGCGCTCACAGTGGGAACTTCATTCTGCGGCCAGCTTATCCCACCTTGCGCCGGTCGACGCCATCCTCGACATAGCTTGTGGTTCCCCCGACATGGACCACCAGTTCCACCGGGCCGGCGAACCCGGCGAACATCCGGTTGGGCAACACCGCATCGCCGTCCGTCCAGCGCAGCCTGGCACCAGGCTCAACTTCATGGAACCCCTCGACCAGAGCCGGATCGCCGGCCCGAACCACACAGAACCGCGTCCCTTGCCGCACCGCCACCCGGCGCACCGCCACCCCCAACAACCGAGTATCGCGCGCGAGCCCCAGTTCTTGCGGGACGGCTGCCCGCGACACAATCCGCACCGAGCCGGGTAAGGCACGCAGCGCGAATACATATACTTCGTCCGCCGGTCCCGCTGAAGCGGCCTCCGTCCGCGTCACCGCGTCCACCCGCACGCCGTCCACCACCAGATGCAGATCCGGATCGTCTGTCAGCGGCCTACTCGGCCGGACCCCTGCCCGATCCAGCAATCGCCGCCACACCGTATCCACCACCGACCCGCCCGTCAGCACCGGCGCGCACGGCAGCTTCGGCGGCAGATCCCACCCGCTGTTGGCATTCTGGAACAGCCATCGGTTGCCGTCATCGCGATAACTCTCCGCCGCCGCGCCGTTCGCCAGCAGCACATCGTGGGTCTCCAGCTCGATGTGATAGACCGAAACCTCCTGCGCTCGGTCGTCCCACAGAATGGACCGATGATTGACCAGGAATTCCACCGGAATCAGCACTCCATCGAGCAGCAACGAGAGCCCCTTGGTCACCCGAAGATCCTGGTGCGGCACGGTCGGCCCCAGCGCGCGCTTGCGCACGATCACCGGGGTCGCGGCATTGCGA
>JAQGHW010000788.1 GCA_028291505.1 Rhodopila sp.
TCCCCACCCGCGCCGATAGTCGGCGGTAGAATGCACCCAGTGCGGTGTCGGTTCGGCCCACCGTGCCGGCGGCGAGCCGCAACAAAGACGCGGCCCGATTGCTGGTGCGCCGGGTTTTCGACGACAATACCTTTCCCCCGGAGATCTTGTTGTGGGGCGCGAGTGCCAACCACGATGTGAAGTGCTTCGCGGTGGGCCAGGCCGCCAAGCTGGTCCCGCATTCCCCGACCAGCTTGAGCGCCAGGTAAGGCCCCAGACCGTCGATTTGGGTGAGGTCGACGCCGAGGATCGCATGGAGAGCCGCACGGGCATCGAACGCCGGAGCATTGGGCTGACGGGTCCTTTGCCGGGCCGGGGTAAGCTTATTGGCGGGCGGTGTGGCGTTCTTCTTCAGCCGCTTCAGGATTGCCTCGATCTGCTTGTCGCAGGCCAGCATCTTGGTCTGGTAGACGTCGTACAGCTCGACCGCCTGAGTCAGAGCGAAGACGTGCTCCGCCCGATAATTGCCGGCCAGCGCCTGGCACACCGTCTCAACGGACGCCTGGCACCGCCGGTCACGGTGGGAAGCCAGGACACTTGCGTCGCGCTCTCCCGCCACGATCGCGCGGATGATGGACAAACCAGTCACACCGGTAATGTCGGACAGGACATGATGCAGCTGCAGGTTCATCTGCATCAGCGCCTTTTGCATGTGCTGGATATGCGCCGCTGCGTAATCCAACAGTCATTCCCGCTGCCGCAGATAGGCACGCAGCCCCGCGATCTCGGCCTGGGGGCGAAAACTGGCGCGCAGTAAGCCGTGTTCGTGAAGTCGTTGGAGCCATTGCGCATCGCTGACGTCGGTCTTGCGCCCCGGTACGTGCTTGGCGTCCCGGGCGTTGACCACTATCACTTCGAAGCCGCGCTGTTCCAGGATCTCGAAGACCGGGATCCAGTAGACCCCGGTCGATTCCATGGCGATCGTCTTTATTCCGCAGCGAGCGAACCAATCCGCCAGTCGCTCGAGACCTCCCGTGAAGGTTCGGAACGTGCGAACCGGTTCTTTGTCGCGATCCGGGCCAACCGCCGCAACGTGCATGGTGGCGCCGATATCAATTGCCGCCGCGGCTGGGTGAACCGAGGACAAACCTCGCGATTTACGAGGTCGCTTCGTTTGAGACATGCCATGTACCCTCCTGCCTGAGAAAGCCAAAGAGGGGCTGGGCTACGGAGAAAGATCAGTTTCCTAATCGGGATCGCTCGAAAGCGTCACCACTCGCAAGTCCGCAACAGCCCATGGACCACGTTTTTTCGCGGGGTCAAATCCACCAAAAACTTTTCGGCCACTCCCCTCCGGTCCAGGGTAGCGCAACCCGTTTCTACCGCTACAGGCGGGCCACCGATCCGAGCCCGTTTTTTAAACGCCGTCTCGGCCTCGGGGTCTTTCTTCGGATGCACCGGCCGTGGCTGCAAGCGGGTCAGGCCGAGCTGGTGCAGCCACTTGCCGATCGTGTTTTCGTGGACTTCGACCGAGAACCGGCACTTGACCACGGCCATTAGGTCCGCGCATCGCTAGCGCACCACTTTGTCCGCGGCCAGATCGGGCCCCGTGATGACCAGTTCATACCGTTCGGCCATTCGTTGCTCTGTCAAAAATGGTGCTCGGCCGGGGACTGGGCGGGTTTTCAGCCCCGCGACACCGGCTGCGTTGTAGCGATGAACCCATTCGCGCAATGTTTGCCGGTCCATCCCATTGGACGACGCAGCCTCGCTGCGCGGATGACCATCCAGAACCATTGCAAGCACCAAAAGACGGCGAACCTGTGCGCCGTCGCAACACTTGCTGGCAAGCGCCCGAAGTGCACCACTCGTGTGCTCCGTTCGTGTGATCCGGAGCGCGCTGCCCACCCCGTCCCTCCGCCTTGCGAATCGCCGTGTAGGCAACATCGAATCGTACTTACCGGGTAGTGGGAAACCCCCCGGAGAGTCGGGGTCATCGCGGATTAGTATTACGTCACGAAACCAAGGCGATACAAACCGGGTCATGAGATCGAGGAGATTGCTGCCTGGCCAGACGTCTACGTCTCCCTGGCGGCTTCGGCCCCAAACACCATTTGATGCGCCAACTCGCGCCGCCACTCTTTCAGCCGGCGTTGTAATGTCCGGAGTTGCCCATCAGGAAAGACCCTGGGCTGCTCTTCCTGTAGCCGCTCAAACAATTCGCGCGACGTCCGCCACGGTTCGGCCTCGAACCATTCGCGCAGCCGTGTCGTCACCGTCACGGGTGGATCGAGACGCCGGCGACCGCGCCGGGCCTTCTCTTTCGCCTTACTGGTGGGACGCACTTCACCGTCCTGCCACGCCGTGCGCAGTCCGGAGAGGAATTGTTCCAGCGTCGGCGCGGTGGGAGCCATCGCTTCACCCGTGACCGGACGATCGGAGATTTCGACCAGCTCTTTCTGAACCGCGCGGATCGTTTGCAACAATTGGACCGGATCCAGTGTGGCGTAGGTCGCCGCTACCCGGCGCCGCACGTCCTCCCTGGTCCGCGTATCCGCCAACAGACGCTGATAAGGCGCGGCCGGCGGGTGATACGTCTTCTTGACCTTCGCGCCATCGCGGGCCTTCCCGGCCAGCTTGAATGACGGTTGGAAGAAGTTCACGAACAACCGCAACGCCGCATATAGCCGAGCGAGCGCCGGTAACCCACGGCGCGCCTGACCACGGCGCCGTTCTTCTGCTTGACCCAAGCCTAGTCGTTCTTGCGGTACGGACGCCACCCCGTGAACACGAGCCCCGCTTCCTCGCAATACGTTTTCACGGTCTGGTTCATGAATACGCTGTCGTTGTCTGTGTCGAACCCCAGCAGCGCGAACGGCATCCGTTTGCGAATTTCGCTCAATACCTCGGTTAGCAGCTTCTGCTCGCGCACCAGTAGCGATACACATTCCGTCCAGCCCGTCGCGATGTCCGTCAACGTCAGTGTCTGCACGTAGCTGCCCTTCGCCGTTGGCCCGCTATGCGCCACAAGATCTGCTTCGATGAACCCCGGAGCCGGGTCCTCCCAGCCGTCAAAAGTCCGCACCGGGACGCTGCGCCGTATCGCGGCCGCGGGTGGCGCGCGACGGCGCTTTCGTCCGCCTCCCGGCTCCCGAGCTTCATGCAGCTCCCGATCGATCGTTGCGGCACTCATCGCCAGCAAACCCGCGCGAACCTCCGGCGCGAGCTGAAGATGGCCGTGCCGCTCCATCGCCTCGAACCAGGATCGGCAGCAGCGGCCGCTTGCCGCAAACCCGGTCCGATGCATCCCAGGTCACGATCAGCGCATCACGGACGGCATCATTGTATAATCGTCGCGCGGGCCGGGGACCCGATCGGCGGGCGGACTGCGCGGCGCGGAGCAGACGCATCGCGTGCTTGCGATGCAAGCCACTCACCGCGGCGAATTCGTCCAGGATGCGGTCTCGCTCCTTCCGGTTGCTCGACGTGTAACGCCCAGCCAACGCAACCACCAATTCGTCTCGTATCGCCATACTGATCCGCCCATGTCCGCCTCCCCCCGATGCACACCCGTGGGGAGCAAATTAATTGAGGCAACAGGTCGAGGTCTAGGAGCATCACAGGCGAGGCAATGCGGCCCGCGCCATGCGATTGTCGTTAGACTGGGCGTGTATTTTTGGCGCGGTCTGTCCGACGCGGGGCGCTGGGGCAGCGTTGGTGCTGCCCTACGCCAACGCTGAAGCCATGAACCTGCACTGGCCGAGATCGGCCGCCGCGTCATGCCCGGCGCTCACGCCGTGGTCGCGACGGATGGGGCTGGGTGGCATCAGCAAGGCGGCCGCCTGATGCTGCCTGACAACGTCAGCTTGCTCCTG
>JAQGHW010000814.1 GCA_028291505.1 Rhodopila sp.
CCTGGCAGAAGCTCCATATTGGCGTTGACGCTGACACCGGCCAGATCGTTGCGACACTGTTGACGGCGAATGGTGTCGATGACGGCTCACAAGTCGGGCAGCAATCGGATGCTGGAGCCTGGACGCCCAAAATCCGTCCGCATCATGTAAGAAACGATCATTCAAGACAGGTCTGCGTCGTTGTCGCTATCCGCGCAACAAGGTCCGTCACACAATCAAATTGAGATCTCAGGTTGACTCCTATCCGGGGACGCTACCCTACTTCGGGAAAGAGGTAACAGCACGATGTTGAAACCTAGAAAGCTCGACTATTTCGTTACCGTCGTGGACAGCGGCTCCTTCTCCAAGGCGGCCCGCGAACTGAGAATGACCCAACCCACCCTCAGTCAACAAATAGCTTCGCTCGAGAGCCATCTCGGCCGGCCGCTGCTGGTGCGCGGTGCTCGAACGGTAATGGTGACCGAAGCCGGGCGTGTGCTCTACCGCCACGCCCAATTACTGCGCAGGCAGATGCGGCAGGCCGAGGAGGACGTCCGCCATTCTGATGAAAGCGGGGTAGGGGGCGTCTCGCTCGGTCTCGCCACATGCGGCGCTGTGGCGACGCTCGCACTGCCAGTGTTGGCTCGAATGCGTGAGCGTTCCCCCGAACTGCGCCTTCAGATCAGCGACAACTTCGCCGGCGTGCTGAGCGAATGGATCATGAGCGGCCGTATCGACCTGGCGCTGGTCTACGGCATGGGACCGATTCATGGAGTCCGGTTCGACCCATTGTTCTATGAGGAACTCTTCCTGATCGCGCCGCGTGATTTCCCGCACGCTCGGCGCGATGGCCGGCTTCCGCTGCGCACGCTGCGGGACGAACCGTTCATCCTACCCAGCGCAGTTCACTTCCTGCGGCCGCTCATTGAGCGTGCCTGCCTGGCACAGGGCTTCCGCCCCCACGTGGTGGCGGAAGTCGATTCATTGTCGGGTCTGTTGGAGACATTGCGGCACGGCCTGGGCATCACCATCCTGCCACGCACGGCGCTGGAACAGGAGGCCGGATCGGGAGCCTTCGCGATCCTTCCCCTCGGGCCGGAACCGATCGAGGTGCCGGTGTCGCTCTGCGTGTCCGACCACCTGCCAATCACGCCCGTCATTGAGAACCTGGTCTCGGTCATCCGGACGCTGGTGCGTGAGCAACTGGAGGGCGGCGTTTGGCGCGGCGTCCGACCACGGCTTGATCCGTCTTATGCGGAGGCTGCGTCGGAGTAAGCCGCACCGCGATCTCCTGCCCGAGTTTCAGCGCCAAGCCATGCACCACCCGGACGGCGGCCGAGGGTTTATCCTGTGTGGTCACGCAGAGCGAGAGCGTGATGTGGATGTCCGGCTCACCGAAAGGCCGGACCATCAGCTTGTCCCGCCGGGCCAGGCCTTCCGCCACGGAACGGGGTACCACGATGGCACCGAGGCCCATCCGAGCGGCACCCGCAAGCGTCTTGAACGACTCGATCTCGGCGACCAACCGGGGGCGAACCTGGGCGGCGCTGAACACGGCGTCGGCAAGCTGGCGCAGGGCATGGGACACACCCGGAAGCAACACGGGGATGTCGCGCAGACGCTCGGGCTCCCAGGCCGTCGGGATATCCCCCAGCACGCTGGCATGTCCGACCAGCAGCAGCGGTTCAGACAGCAATGCCTCGTAACGCAGGCCGGGACGCGGGACAATTTCGTAGGTGAATGCCATGTCCATGCGCTCCAGCAGCAGGTCGGCGGCGAGCACACCTTCGAAGTTCTCGTTCACGTGGACCAGGATATCCGGATACCGTTCCCGCACGGCGTGCAGCAGTGGCTGGATCAGCGCGCGGGCCGGGCTGTGCGGGGCGAAGCCGATCGTTACTCGCCCGGCCGGCGCTCCCGATACGGCGCGCACTTCCGCGCGGGACTCGTCCAACTGACGCTCCACCATCTGCGCATGCCGGTAGACCACGCGCCCGGCCCGGGTCGGCGTGACCCCGCGCTTGCTCCGCAACAGCAGCGGCGTCCCGTAATGGCGTTCCAGCAACAACAGGTGCTGGCTTAGCGCGGGCTGGGCAATGCGGAGAGATTCTGCCGCCCGCGTGATGCTGCCGGCATCGATCACCCGAACCAGGAAAGCCAACCTTCGGAGGTCCATCGCCACACCTTCGCCGCGGAAAATCCACCTATAGAAACCTTCTATAGCAGTAGATCACATTCGTCTTTGTGCATAATCCGGCAGGCACCTACCGTCACGCCAGAACACAGGATTGGCTGGTTCAGATCGATGCGTGAACCGGCTTGTCGCACCGAAGGAGTGGTTGCCATGCTGACGCTGACCCGCCGCCAGTTCGCCGCCCTTACCGCCGCTACGATCCCCCTTTCCACGCTGGCACGACCGGCGCGCGCCCAGGCTGCCGGGAAAGGCGGCCCGCTCAAGATCGGTCTCGTCGTCCCGTTGAGCGGCCCATTGGCACGCTTTGGCGGCTTCGCCTCGCACGGTGCGGAACTTGCCGTAAAACAGATCAATGCCGCCGGCGGCGTCAACGGCGCGCCGATGGAACTGCTGCGTGGCGACAGCCAGGGAACGCCGGTCGAGGCCGTTTCGGCGGCGCGACGGGTGATCTCCGACGACAAGGTCCAGGTCATTCTGGGTGATATCGCGAGCTCTGCCACGATCGCGCTTCAACCGGTTGTGGAGGAAGCGCAAGTCATTCTGCTGAACGCCGCTTCCTCCAACCCCGACATCACCTACAAGGCCGGTGTGGGCGGGTACAAGTGGTCGTTTCGGTCGTATCCAACGGATGAACTGCGGGCGAAAGTCATCCTGCAATACGGTGCGGAGCAGAAACACTTCACGCGTTACGCCGTGCTGTCGGTGGATAGCGATTTCGGCCGTGGCGCCATCGCGTTTTCGAAGAAATACCTGCCGCAATTCCACGGCGAGATCCTCAGTGAGGATTACTACAAGGACGATGAAACCGACTTCCGGCCCGTCCTGTCCCACATCAAGTCGCTCGATGTGCAGGGCATCCTGAGTTACGGACTTCCGGACGCCACCCGCTTGATCGTCCGTCAAATCCTGGAACTCGGATTGGCCGGAAAAGTTGCCCTGCTCGGTAGCGGCGAGTTCACCTATCCCGATACGATCAAGGTCTCACCGGCCGTGCTGAACGGCGCCGTTGAGGCGTCCGCCTGGGCGCCCGACCTCGACAACCCACGCAGCCTGAAGTTCGTCGAGGACTATCGGACGGCATACGGCGCCAAGGAAGTACCGAACGTGCATTCCTACACGCATTGGGAGGCCGTCTATCTGCTCGCCGCCGCCGCGAAAGCAGCGGGTGGAACCGAGAGTACGGCGCTGCGTTCGGCGCTGGAAGCCATCGACTATGACGGTGCCACCGGAAAGATTCGTTTCGACAGCCACCATCAGGCCGAACTGCCGATGTTCATCTACCAGGTAGATGGCGGCAAGGCGGTTGAGAAAGGCGCGTTCGTCGCCAAGGTCGAATACCCGGCATGAAACCGCGCAGCACGACATTCGGAGGCGCGTCGCCGTGTTGACCGACGCAGTCGTCAACGGGATCACGGCCGGATCGGTCTATGCTCTGGTGGCGGTCGGGATGACCATCATCTTCGGGGTTCTGCGGGCGATCAACTTCGCGCACGGCGAGTTCTACATGCTGGGCACATTCGGTGCGTGGTGGGGAATCGAGACGCTGGATCTACCCTATATCGTATCGATCCCGCTCGCCCTGATCATCGTGGCGACGATCGCCCTGGCCGTCGGCGTGCTGGTGATGAAGCGCTTGATCGATCAGCCGTTCCAGATTGGTATCGTGGCGACCCTGGGCGTCTCCCTGGTTTTGCAAAACGCCGTGATCCTGATTTTCGGCGGCGCGTACAAGATGTTCGACGGCGGCTGGATCGAGCCGGTGGAAATCCTGGGCGTCAGCCTGTCTGAACAGCGTATCCTGATCGTGGTGGCCGCACTGGCGATTTTCGGCCTGCTCGAACTGGTGGTCCATCGCACCCGTTTTGGTAAGACAATCAGGGCGGTGTCGCAGAATATCGAAGCCTGTAAGGTTGTTGGTGTGAACGTTCCGGCAGTGGTGATCGGAACGTTCGTGCTGGGCTGCACCCTGGCCGCGCTGTCTGGCGTGCTGACGGCGCCCGTCACCGTCAGCCTGTACGGCGGCATGGGCACGTCCATCACGGTGAAAACCTTTGCGATCATCGTCATGGGCGGGGTCGGCAACGTCAGCGGCACGCTGTTCGCGGCCTGGCTGCTGGGCCTGATGGAAAGCTTCGTCGCCAGCTACCTCGGCCTGCAGTTCCGCGATGCGGTCGCGTTCACCGCATTGATCGCGGTGCTGACCTTCCTGCCGGGTGGTCTGTTCAGCAAGCGGGAGCGCTTCTGATGGCCACGATGCAGCTTCATGAGGTCAACACCCACGGTAGTCACATCTATAACAATCCACGGCATGGCCTGCGCATCACGGGGTTCGTGGTACTGGTCGTTGCCCTGGCAGCGGCGCCGCTCGTGGCCGGCGAGTATCAGCTTCATGCGCTGATCGTTTCCATGACGTTTCTGCTGCCGGCCCTGGGGTTGAACCTGATCCTCGGCTATGCCGGCATGCTGTCCTTCGCGCAGATGGCGTTCTTCGGCATCGGTGCCTACAGCTCTGCGCTGACCGCGATGCGATGGGGCACGCCATTCTGGCTGAACCTGATCATCGGCGGCCTCGCCGCTGGTGTCGTGGCAGTTCCGCTCGGTATTCCGGCACTGCGGTTGCGGCGCTACTCATTCGTGATGTGCACGCTGGGTTTCGCGGTCATCGCGCAGACCGTCGCAAAAAACCTGGTCAGCGTGACAAGGGGCGATCTAGGCCTGTCACAGGTGCCGCGCCCCCGCATAGCGCTATGGAGCGGTGGCTTCGAGGTCACCGGCATCACATCCTACTACTACCTTGCCCTGACCCTGGCGGTGCTGGCGGTGGTGGCGTTCCTGGCACTCGTCTCCTCCGCGGCCGGACGCTACATGATCGCCATTCGTGAGGATGAGACGCTCGCCGCGTCTGTCGGCACGCCGACGTGGCATTACCGGATGATCGCCTTCGCACTCAGCGCCGTGTTCGCTGGAGTGGGCGGCAGCTTCTACGTCCACTACTTCACAGTCATTTCGCCAACGGTGTTCGATCCATTTTACGCCAACACCGTTCTCGTCATCGTGCTGGGTGGTGGCGTCGGCACGGTCGGCGGCGTGGTCTTGGGCAGCTTCCTGTTCGTCGCGGCATCCGAAGCGCTGCGCATCGCCCCCGACCTCCGCATGATCGCCTACGGCCTGCTGCTGATCGTCATCGTGTTCGCCTGCCCGGAAGGCCTGCTGCCGCTGTTCATGCGCAAACTCGACGGCCTGAAAGGGCGCACGCATGTCGCCTGATACACTCGCGGCTTTGTCCATCCGCGGCATCGCGAAACGGTTCGGTTCGATCGTTGCTGTGGCGGGCATCAGCGTCGATATCAAATTGGGTGAGATCTGCGGCCTGACCGGCCCGAACGGATCAGGCAAATCGACCTTGTTCGATTGCTGCACCGGATTGCAAAAACCAAGCACCGGCCGGGTTTACGCGCAGGGGTTGGATATCACCGGCTGGGACATGCACCGCATCGTTCGGGAAGCGCGCGTCATCCGCAGTTTCCAGAAGGCCGTGGTGTTTCGGGCGTTGAGCGTCGAAGAAAACCTTGTGTTGTGCGGCCAGATGATCGCGTTCGCCGGGATGGCATCGACCTTCGGCGTCGGTCCGGCCAGCCGGCATCGCGTGCGCCGTCTGCGGGAACAGGCGGGACATCTGCTGGAGTTGGTGGGACTGTCGCACATGCGCCACGCCACGGCGGGACAAATCTCTTTCGGCCAGCAGAAGCTGCTCCAGTTTGCGTCGATGCTGATGCCGGAGCCACGGGTCATTCTGCTCGACGAACCGATGGCCGGCGTGAACCCGATCCTGATCGACCGCATGATGGAGAACATCAACCGAGCCAACCGGGAACAGGGAATTACGTTCGTGGTGGTCGAGCACAACCTCGATGCCATGAAAGCGCTGTGTCACCGCCTGTTGGTGCTCAGCCGCGGTGAACTGATCGCCGATGGCGCACCGGACGCCGTGGTGCGGGATCCCGCGGTGGTGGAGGCTTACCTTGCTGGATGATCGCAAGGCGCCACGGGCGCTCGACATTCGCGATCTTCGTGCCGGCTATGGGCCGCTGGAAATTATTCGCGGCCTGAACCTGAACGTCCAACCGGGTGAATTCGTGGCCCTGATGGGTCCGAACGGTGCCGGCAAGTCCACCCTTCTGAAGACGATTTTCGGGATGGCGACGATCAGCGGTGGCTCGATCGGCTG
>JAQGHW010000816.1 GCA_028291505.1 Rhodopila sp.
CTGGGTACCGTCATCGGGACGATCGGTATCGCCCCCTACGTAGTGATGCTGTTCGCTCTCCTGGTGCTGCCCGAGACACGCGGCCAGCCGTTGGACCGCATCGATCCTCATCACACGCAATAGCGCCGCCGCGCTGTCCAGGCGCGCAGCGCCACAACCACGTCCTCCGCATGGGCAGCACCGATAGAGCGTTTTCGCCCTGACTGTGCAGGTTGAAAACGCTCTATTCTCTTGTTTGATCGCATGATTCACGCGCTTCGGACGTTCCGCCCAACGCTCTCGCTCAGGATCAAACGGAGACCTGCGCGACACCCGGGCGTGCCTTAAACGCCTCGGAGGCCGCGTCCTTGAACGCCTCATCCGGCCGCAGAATCACCGCGGCGGAGCGAACCTTGTGATGCGTAGGGTCGACGCCGGGCGGTCGCGTGCCGTTGTCGGCCAAGGCCTTGGCAGCACGCAGCAGGCGCTGCCGCGCCATGATGATCCCGTTGTCGGTGGAGACCAGGTTCTCCTTGGTACGGTCGACAATGGGACCCATGCTTTCCTGCAAGGAGGCATCCTGCATCGCGATCCCGGCCACGCCACTATAGCTGCGGCCGGTACGCTGGGCCTCGCGGTCCATCAGGTAGTCGTTGTCCTTGTTGGCCGCCGGGCGATACGTGTCAGGCATATAGGTCACATGGATGCCATGGCCGTCACGCATCGCCTGCACCTCGCTGTCGCGGAGGGGACGCACGGGGTGATAGTCGAAACTCCAGGCCCAACAGGCCTCGTCGTCGATCGGCACCCAGAAATGGCCATGGACCGGATGGTCGCCGCGCGGAGGTATCATGGTGAAGCACGGCATCACCCAGGGCGTGATGCGCCAATAATATTTGCCTTCCTCCGCGTTGCGGCGGGCGCCGATCAAAAGGCCCCCGGGATTCTCCACGACCTCGAACACCGGTTTCGCGTCGCTCAGGTTGTACTGGTTGCCTCTGGCGCCCTTGAACAGCGGATCGGAGGCGAGGCTGTCGCGATGCAGCCAGGAGACGTGGCTGCTGTCGATCCCGCCCTCCAGCGCCTGCAACCAGTTGCATTCCTGCAAACGCTTGGAGACGAAGCTCTGCCCCGCCGGAACCATGACGAATTCCCACTCGGGTAGCGGCGGTTGCTGGTCCTGTGGTCCCATATAAGTCCACAGCACGCCCCCTCGCTCCACCAGCGGGTAGGATTTCAGTCTGATCCGATTGCACATGCCGCTTTCGGCAGGCTCCGAGGGAATCTCCAGGCAGGCGCCGGTGACGGCATATTTCCAGCCGTGGTAGGGGCAGCGAAGCCCGCCTTCCTCATTGCGGCCGAACCACAGCGACACGCCGCGATGGGCACAGAATTCGTTGATCAGGCCCAACCGGCCCTCGCTGTCGCGCACCGCCAGCAACCGCTCGGACAGCAACTTCACGCGCACGGGCGGGCAGCCATCCGCTGGCAATTCCTCCGTTAGCAGCGCCGGAAGCCAGTAGCATCGGAACAGGTTGCCCATCTGGGTGTCGGGACCGGTCCGGGTGGCGAGTTCGTTCTGTTCGCGACGAAGCATGGGAGGGCACTCCGGCTTTTGCGGTGCGCGCATGGGCAGCATCCGTTCGCTACGCGCACGCTATTTCGTCTTTACGCACAAACTCGAACCGTTACCTCCTTCTGTCAAGCGCGCGCGGTGGGCTCTAGTATCGCGCATCATAGGAGCGCGATACGTCGGTTTTGGTTTGAAGTAGCCGATTCACGCGGCAAATCGTGGTCGCGTTGCGACTCACGCTTCTCTGCGATCGGGTACTAGCCGACCAGCAAGGGTCGCATATCCGCCGCCGCGGCGCGCAGCACCGGCAGGAACACGGTCAGCATATGCTCGCGTGACGTCCGCCCCGCCTGCGTGCTGACGTTCAGCGCCGCCACGACCCGCCCGCCACCATTGCAGACCGGCACGGCGAGCGACCGCAGATCGATCTCCAACTCCTGGTCCACCAGGCACCAGCCATCGCGGGCCGCCTGAGCCAGCACCAGGCGCAGCGCCGCAGGATCCGTGACGGTGTGCGGCGTAAACGCCCCGAGCACGGCCGACCGCAAAAAGCGGTCCAGTTCACCCGCCGACAGGGTCGCCAGCAACACACGTCCCATCGACGTGCAATGCGCCGGCAAGTGGGTGCCGACGTCGCGATGCAACGACGCCATGCGCTTGCGGCTGGACCGCGCGACGTAGATCACCTCCTCGCCGTGCAGGATCGACACGGAGCAGGATTCGGCGATGATCTCGCTGACCCGCTCCAGGAACGGCTGTGCCACCCGCGGCAACAGGCTGGAGCTGAGATAGGCCCGCGCCAGGGTCAGTACTTGCGGCGACAGAGAGAAGTACCGGCCGGATGCGGTCACGTATCCGAGGGCCTGCAACGTCAGCAGACTGCGCCGCACCGTGGCTCGGGACAGATTGGCGACCCGTGCGACATCCGACAGTGTCATCTGCGTGTCCTGACCATCAAACGCCTCGATCACCGACAGACCGCGCGCCAGGGCGGTAACGAAGTTACGGCCGCCGGGGGGATCGACATCGATGTCCGATTGGGTGGCGATCGGGGAGGCCCTGCTGGAGGCCATGTCCTGCTTGTCCTTCTGTTCGCCTGGCGCACACGCGCCTAGCCCGCCGCCCACGCATTGTCACGTTAACCTTCGGCCGGCGGAATAGGACCACCGGCAGTCGTGCCGCGCCGATCATGCTGCCCGTCGCGCGTCCGTCTCCCGGTGCCAGATTTTTCATGCTGTCAGTCTCATACCAGCGGCCCGAAGTACTGACTCTTCGTCGAATTGCCGGGCTGCTGGTTTCTTATTGATTTCGCGTGCAGCCGCCACTCCAGCCCTGCGCGCATGTCAGTCAACCCGTCGGGCCGCTGGTATCATCCGCCTCCAGGCAGGCTGCTACCGTGACAATGCCCTCACAAATACTGAATACCTGCCAGGAGCCACGATCGTCATGGCCGGCAGGTCCCTGCCGGATTGAAAACTCGTTCCCCCTGGACAGGCACGGCTTTCCTGTCCGCCGTGCGAGGTACGACGGACTCCGGAGCGCAGGACGCTAGCTCACGACGACGATCTGTTCGCGCCGCAACTGTACCGTCAGCTCATCCAGCGCTTTCTCGACGCGGTCGAGCATCTCATCGATCTCCTCCTTGGAGATCACCAGCGGCGGACTGAAGCACAGCGAATCGTTCGAGACCACGCGGACGATGACGCCGCCGTCCTCGCACAGCCTGGTCAGCCGGCCGCCCACCTTCGCCGCCGGGTCGAAGTTCGTGTGACTGGCCTTGTCGGCCACCAGTTCCACCGCGGCGATCAGCCCGGTGCCGCGCACCTCACCCACCAGCTTGTGTTCGGCGAAGCGGCGCCGCAGTTCGGTCTGCATATATGGGCCCACGGACCCTACATGCGCACCGATCTCCATCTCGTCGTAGATCTTCAGGGTCTCGATCGCCACCGCCGCCGGGACCGGATGGCCGGAGTAGGTAAATCCGTGCCCGAACGTGCCAATGACATGGCTTTCCTGCGCCAGCGCCTGGAATACCCGCTCGTTCACCATCACCGCGCTGATCGGCAGATAGGACGCCGACAGCGCCTTCGCGCACACCAGGATATCCGGTTGAATGTCCAGCGTCTGGCTGCCCCAGTAGTTGCCGGTGCGCCAGAAGCCGCAGATCACCTCGTCGGCGACCAGCAGCACGTCGTATTTGCGCAGCACCGCCTGGATCTTGGGGAAATACCCACGCGGCGGAATAATGACCCCGCCGGCCCCCATGATCGGTTCGGCCCACATCGCGGCGACGTTGTCCGGCCCCTCGGCCAGGATCATCTTCTCCAGTTCATCGGCGCAGCGGGTGGCGAACTGTTCCTCCGACTCACCCGGCAGCGCGCCATGGTAGAAATGCGGTGTCATCGTGTGGATGAACCCCGGCAGCGGCACGTCGAAGCTGCGGTGGTTTGCCGCCAGGCCGGTCAGCGACGCCGACCCGATGGTGATGCCGTGGTAGCCCTTCAGTCGCCCGATGATCTTCTTCTTGGTCGGCCGCCCCAGCGCATTGTTGAGGTACCAGACCATCTTGATGGCGGAATCGTTCGCCTCGGAACCGGAGTTGGCGAAGAACACCTTGCTCATCGGCACCGGCGCCCGGTTGATCAGCATCTCCGCCAGGTCGATCATCGGCTCGTGCGACTTGGCGGTGAACGCGTGGTAGAACGGCAGCTTGCGCATCTGGTCGGTGGCGGCCTGCACCAGGCGTTCGTTGTCGAACCCGAGTGCCGCGCACCATAGGCCGGCGACCGATTCGATGTATTCCTTGCCGGCTTCATCCCAAACCCGCACGCCTTTGCCGCGCGAAATGACGACGGGACCGACCTGCTGGTGCGCTTCGAGGTCGGTGTAGGGATGCAGCACATTGGCGATGTCGCGTGCGGCAGCGGAGTTCGCGCCGAAAGGCGGGGGCGGTGCCATGATGACTCCTGATCGGGCTGGATGGGCGAAAACCGAAGCGTAGACCCATTGACGCACCGGGGGAAACAGTAGGTTGGTCGCCGCCGGCAGAATGAGGCAGGCAAGGCCGGAAGCCGGTTCCAAGGGCCGAGCCTTGGCGGGTCCAGGGCGGAGCCATGGCCTGGATTAACGAATCGTTCATCTTCGTGGCGCATCATGGCCTGCCTGCCCGTCCCGTTGGCCATTTGATGGATGTTCAAAACCATGTTCAGCCGCCTCAGGCTTCGAACCAAGCTGGTTCTGCTACTCGGTTTTTCGGCCCTCGCCGTCATCGTGTCGATCGCGTTCGGCGCCATGATGCTGCGTGACCGGATGACCGAGGATCGGGTGGACAAGCTGCGGGCAGTCACCCAGTCCACCCTGGCAATTGCCCGCGGACTGGAACTCCAGGTGACCGCCAACACCCTCACCCGTGACCAGGCAATCGCACAGATGCGGGCGACGATACACCTGATGCGCCTCGACGGCGGCTCCGGCTATCTCACAGTGTCGAACAACGACGGCACGGTCATGATCCACGGCGTAAACCAGGCGCTGGAGGGCAAGAAATCCGTCGCCACGAATGCCGCCGGCCGGCCCCTCAGCGAACTTTACAAGGAGGCACTCGGCAACGGCGTTGAAGGCGTCATCGCTTATACCTTTCCC
>JAQGHW010000824.1 GCA_028291505.1 Rhodopila sp.
GGGAAAGGGCTTCCGGCTGCGGGAGATCGCGCCAGGCCTGACGGTGGACGAAATCCGCGCCTCGACTGGCGGGACGCTGACCGTGGTGGACGGGCTTCGAGAAATTTCGGTGCCAGGGTGACCGGCGTTCTCAGGGTGACAGGCGTTCCGCTGGTGGCGGATCCGGCGTGCGAACGAACCGGCCGGTCACCATCGCCTTCTGACGACGGTCTCGACGCGGTGGTCACGGTCGTTGCATTCAACGCTGGGTTGTTGACGCTAACCTCCAACAAGTGGAAGTCGGTTAGAGCATGATCACGCTGAGCGGAACGTTCGTAGCACGTGAATCATGCGATCAAACAAGGAGATAGAGCACTTTCGCCCTGCGCAGTCAGGGTAAAAGTGCTCTAAACAGGCCGCCGACGTTTTCACGTTGACGGCGATGTCTCAACAAATGGCTTTTTGTGTTGGTCTGTTCCAGTTGACCTTCCAACCTTCGCCAGGCGGTTTGGCGTCAGTGATCGGCCCCCATAACCATCCGCTCTCGCATCGAGCACACGGCATGCCCACCGACACGATCTTCGCCCTCGCCTCCGGATCTGCCCGCGCCGCCATCGCGGTCATGCGGCTCAGCGGCCCCGCCACCGGACCAACCGTGGCTGCGCTGTGCGGGGGCACCCTCCCCGCCCCCAGACATGCCTCCCTCCGCCGATTGCGCGATCCCGCCGGCGCCGTGCTGGACCATGCCCTGATCCTGTGGTTTCCCGGCCCCGGCACCTATACCGGCGAAGATTGCGCCGAACTCCATCTCCACGGTGGTCGCGCCGTCATCGACGGTGTGGCGAACACGCTCGCCGAGGCCGGCCTGCGTCCCGCCGAACCGGGCGAGTTCACCCGCCTGGCCTTTCTCAACGGCCGCATGGACCTGGTTGAAGCCGAGGCGGTCCACGACCTGGTCGAGGCGGAAACCGAAGCGCAACGCCGCCAGGCCTTGCGGCAGTTGGAAGGCGCCCTCGGAGCGCTTTACCAGGGCTGGGCGGACCGCTTGCGGGGTATCCTCGCCCACCAGGAAGCGTTGATCGACTTCCCTGATGAGGACCTGCCGCCGGAAGTGGAACACCAACTCCTGACCACCCTCGGCACCGTGCGCACCGAAATCCGCCTACACCTGAACGACGCCGGCCGCGGTGAGAAGCTGCGCGCGGGCTTGTTCTTCGCCATCACCGGCGCACCCAACGTCGGAAAGTCGACCTTGATCAACGCCCTGGCCGAACGCGATGTGGCGATCGTGTCCCACATTCCCGGAACCACCCGCGACGTCCTGGAAACCCGAGTGATCCTGGGCGGCGTGCCGGTCACGCTTGTCGACACCGCCGGCCTGCGTGAAACCACCGACGCCATCGAGGCTGAGGGTGTCCGTCGCGCACTCGCCCGCGCCGCGGATGCAGACCTGGTGATCACGATGGTCGAGGCAGGTCCCCCAGGTCGGACTAAGCTGCGGCCCAACGCAACCGGTTCAATGCTCGTCGCCAACAAGGCGGATCTCGGCCTTCCCGGTCCCGATGGAGCCCTGCGGATCAGCGCACGGACTGGCTTGGGCATGGACGCACTGCGCGCTCACCTCGCCGAGACAGCACGGCGGCTGACAGAGTCGAGCGGCCCGCCGCCGCTGACCCGAGCCCGTCACCGCGCTGCGCTACTGGCCGCCGCTGAACACCTCGACGCCGCCGAACAAGCCGATCTACCAGAACTGCGCGGCGAAGATCTGCGCCTGGCAATGCGCGCGCTCGGGCGAATCACCGGTCACGTCGGCGTGGAGGACATTCTCGACATGGTTTTCTCCCATTTCTGTATCGGAAAATAGAGCGTCCGCTCAGATCGAGCTCACACATTCGTACCGTTTTTGGCTGATTTAAGAGGGATGCGCGGGGCCACGCGGTGAGCCTGCCGCGCGCACGCCGCGAAACCCGCGTCAAGCGTAAGACGGCTGTGTGGCGGGAATCCCCGACGGACGCTGTTCCGGCAAATCTAGCGGATGCCCCGGGCGGTTCTGGCGTAGCGTGGACGCCCCGTCGGCGACGACCTGCCAGACGGCCTGCCCCAGCGCCTTGCGGTCCTCGAAACGTGCCGGGTCGAGCGGGGTGTGCAGCAGTACCGTCGCGCGCAACCCGATATGCTGTGTCAGACGCCAGAAATGCGAGGCGATGTCCATGTCACCATACCAGGCGAAGACGGGTCGACTGGCACGCCCGGCCGGCAGTCCGCCCAACCGGTCGTAGACCACCGATACTGGCTGGATAAGCGGCAATTCCGCCAGATCTTCACCAACCTTCGACTCGGCAATTGCAAAGAACGAGGTTCGGAACGGCAAGACCCGCGACCCGTCCGAACTGGTTCCCTCGGGGAACAGGATCAGGTTGTCGCCCGATTTCAACACCGCGCGCATCGTATCGCGCTCCTTGCCGGTGGACGCTCGGTTCCTGGACACGAACACGGTACGCCCCAGGCGTGCGATCGTGCCGATGATCGGCCAGCCGGCTACCCCGCCCTTGGCGACGAAGCACCCCTCCAGCACCCCGCCTACCACCGGGACATCGATCCACGACGAGTGGTTCGACACGTAGACGACCGGGCGTCCGCCCTGGCGCTTGGCCGCCGTCCCGACGACCCGGACCCTGACCCCGATCAAGCGGGCAAAGGTTGCCCAGTAAATGCGTGCGAAAGTAACCTTCGCACGTCCTGGCAAAACCAGACAGAAACCCTGGATCAACATCGCGGGAAGCGTCCATGCCAATACCGCGAGACCCCGGCGGACGACTCGGATCCGTCGGGCAACCAACCAGCCTTCACGACCCTTCGGCAGTTGTAGCAAGAATCCCGGGGTGCGATCAGGATCGGGCAACAGGTCGGATCGCCGGCCTGAGCGGCCCTGCCGTTTGTTTCTCACCGCTCGCGACTCATTACCCATACCCACTGGATACCGCCCCATACCCGTCGGAACAATGGCGCAAGCGTGACCTTTCAGCGAAACCCGACGGGATAGTTTTGGGATAGACTTCCGCCATGCACCGCCTCCGGATACTGATGCCTGCCGCCGCGCGATGGCTTACCTTGTTTCTCGTCATATCGGCCACCCTCGCGTTCACCGGGCGCGGGCAGGCGGCGGACCCACAGCCTTATACCGTGACATTGAAACCAACGGGAGATGATGCGCTCAACGCGGCGCTGCAGAGCAGTTCGACCCTGATCTCGCTACAGAAATCGGCCCCCGTCGCCGGCTTCGCGCTCGTTGAACGGGCGCGCCAGGATGCCGATCGATTCGAGACCGTCCTGCACAGTTTCGGCTACTACAAGGCAACCGTCATCACGACGCTAGCCGGCCACAAGGTGGATGATCCGAACCTGCCCGGGATCATCGACGCGGCGCCGGCCGACCCGCCCCTGGACGTCACGGTGTCCTTCGATCTTGGACCACTTTTCAAGCTGGGCGCGATCAGGATTTCCACGGCGGTGCCTCCCGATATTCCGGCCCATCTCGATCTTCACCCTGGCCAGCCGGCGGTTGCAGCGCAAATCCTGGCCGCCCAAGGCCGGTTACTCGATGCGCTTCAGACGGACGGCTATGCGTTGGCCAAGGTGCCGACCCCGGTCGGCCTCCTACATCCGGACCAGAACCTGCTGGACGTGGATTTCCAACCCTACGTTGGCCCCAAGGCCAATATTGGTCCGATCAAATTCACCGGACTGAAGGACATGAATGAGTCCTTTCTTCGAAAGCGCCTCCTGATCCATCAGGGCGAGCAGTTCAACCCGCAGGCCATCGAAGCGGCGCGGCAGGACCTGTCCTCGATCGGCGTGTTCTCCGTGGTCCGTGTCGAACCGGCTTCAGCGCTCGATCCCAATGGACAACTACCGATCAATTTCGACCTGACTGAACGGCCTTTGCATGCGGTTGATCTCGGCGTCGCCTACTCGACCGACCTGGGTATCAATTTCAACACCGCCTGGCACGACCGGAACCTGTTCGGCAACGCGGAGCAGTTGAACCTGACCGCTGGGAACCAACTGGGCGGGGATGCCCTGAGGAAGCCCGGCTATTCCGCTGGCGCACAGTTCCTCAAACCGGACTTCCTAAAACGCGACCAGACGCTGGAACTGGACCTGAATGCTATCAAACAAAGCCTGCAGGCCTATGACCAGACCGCGCTGCTGGAAAAAATAGCGCTCAATCGAAAGCTTGCGGCGCATTGGACTGTCAGTCTCGGGCTTTCGGGAGAGCAGGAGTCGATCATCCAGGAGGACGTGACACGGCGCTATAATTTGGCCGGCATTCCGGCGAGCCTGAAATATGACAGCACGACGAACCTGCTGGATCCGACGAAGGGAATACGGGCATTCCTTTCGGTCACGCCTACCAAATCCCTCGGCACGCCCAGCGTGACGTTCCTCATCACGCAACTTTCCGGCTCGACCTACTTCGATATCTTCGACGATGGCCGTAGTGTCCTGGCGTTGCGCGGCCTCGTCGGCAAGGTATCCGGCGCTGGTGTCTTCGAGGTGCCGCCCGATCAGCGTTTCTATGCCGGGGGTAGTGCAACCGTGCGTGGGTACCGCTACCAGACGCTTGGCCCGCAGTTTCCAGATCGGCTTCCGACCGGAGGTACCGCGGTGTCGACTGGAACCGTAGAGCTGCGGCAGCGTATTCTTGGCAGCTATGGCGTCGTGGGGTTCATGGACGTGGGCCAGGTCAGTGCGAATGGGGCACCCTTTACCAGCAACTGGCACGCCGGGGCTGGCATCGGTGCACGCTATTATACCCCCATCGGCCCGATCCGACTCGATTTCGCCGTCCCGATGAACAAGCTGCCGGGGGGCGACAGGTTCGAGGTCTATATCGGCATCGGGCAAGCTTTTTGACCCGGCGCCTGTTGAAATGGGCTGCGGTGCTCATCCTCGTCCTGGTGGCCGTCCCAGTGCTCGCCGTGGCTGTCGTGCTGACCGCCGCCAACGTCGATCCCGGCCGTCGCTTCATCGAGAACGAGACCGCCGCCCTGACCGGCGGCATGGTCCGCATCGAGGGTCTCGCCGGGCGATTTCCCGACGCGCTGCGGGTGGGCCAGATCCAGGTATCAGACGCCAAAGGTTCTTACGTTACGATCTCCGGCTTGATCCTCGATTGGTCCCCACTGATATTGCTGAAGCGGACCGTTCAGATAGACCGCCTTCAGGCTGATCGGCTGGATTTCAGCCGTTTGCCGGAGACCGAAAGCAAGACGAGCGGCAGCGGCGGGTCGTATGAGCTGCCGGTCCAGGTTGACCTGCGTCACCTTCACGTCGAGCAGGCCGTCATCGGCGCGGCGGTCGCCGGTACCGCCGCCACGCTGGGTCTGGATGGGGCGGCGGTGCTTCAGACACTGACCGAAGGCACGATCCAACTCGACGTCCAGCGCCTGGATAATCCCGGGCACTACGCCATTACTGGTCGTGTCACGTCGAACGATGTGCAGGCTGCGATCAAGGCGCAGGAGCCGGCCAAGGGTCTGCTCTCCGGCATCGCCCATCTCCCCGACCTGGGCGCCATCTCGATCGAGGCGTCGGTCAATGGCCCAAGGGATGGTTTGGCCACGCAACTGGGGATCACCGCCGGTCCCCTTACTGCCTCGGCTTCGGGCACCGTCGATCTGGAGCACCAGGCCGCGGACCTGGCGGTCAAGGCCCAGGCTCCGGCGATGACGCCCGCGGCCGGCGTGTCATGGCAGTCCGTTCTGGTGGAAGCGACGGTGCACGGACCGTTCACCAAGCCCGACGCGAACGGCACGATCAAGATAGCATCGCTCGATGCCGGAGGTGCACGGATTGGCGCCTTGGCCGCCGATGTCACTGGCAATTCGGGCAGGCTGCAAATGCATGCAACGGTGCAAGACCTGCACGTGCCCGGTCCACAGCCGGACATCTTCGCCGCCAACCCGGTGACGCTGGAGGTGTCCGCGCAACTCGACGCGCCGGACCGTCCTGTCACCTTCGCATTGCGCCATCCGCTGGTCTCCGCCGAGGGCGCGGCAAAGACCCAGGGTGTGCAGCAAGTTCAGGTCCATCTGGTGCTGCCGGACCTGTCGCCGCTGGCCGCAATAGGTGGCGCCGACATTCACGGCAGCACCGACCTCGATGTCCAGGCGGAGATGAAGGACGGCACGACCACGGCCTCCGTGAAGGGGCGCCTGGCGATCGTTGGCGGCATGGCTCCGCTTCCCGCGCTGATCGGCGAGAATGGGAACATCAATCTGACAGCATCCGTGCACGGGCAGGACATTACCCTATCCCATTTGGCGGTGAACGGCCGGGCGTTGGACGTATCGGCGCAGGGACGCATGTCCGAACAGACGATCGACGCGGACTGGCTGGTGGGCCTCACCGACCTGACCGCGATTCAACCCAGCCTGTCCGGCCGCGTGGACATAAAGGGTCACGCCGGCGGGAAACTGAGCGACCTCGCCGTGCAGGCGGATATCGGCGCTGACCTGGCGGCGAAGGGCTATTCCTCGGGTCATATCACCGCGAAGGTGGACGCCGCGGGCCTGCCCGGCGCACCGCATGCCACGCTCACCGCCTCCGGAACATTGCTGGGCGCTCCGTTGTCGCTCGCGCTCGCCGCCGACGAGAACAAGGGGGCCGTGAAGGTTGAGATCAGCCAGGCGTCGTGGAAGTCGTTGCGAGCGGGCGGAGCGGCCAGCCTGATTCCGCCAGCGGTGCTTCCGGCTGGACGCCTGCACATCGAAATCGGCCGGCTCGCAGACCTGGAGCCTCTGATGGGCCGGCCGATCGCCGGTCGGGCCAGCGCCACGCTCGACTCGGATGCCAAGGCGGCGAGACTGTCATTGACGGCATACGAGGCGGCGCTGCCGGGAATGGCGGCGATCAGCAAAGCTGTGTTGAATGCCACGGTGACCGATCCGACCGGACAACCGGTCGTCGACGGCACCTTCGCCGCCGATGGCGTGTCCGCCGCAGCCGCGAAAGCGATTTCGGCGCGGGTGACCGCCAAAGGTCCGATGGATGCTCTCGTCATCACGATCGCCGCCGACGCACCGGCGGTGGCGGGCGGCCCGGCGAAATTGACCACCGCGGGCACGCTGAATGCCCAGGACCGGACGCTGGCGCTGGTTCGGCTGGAGGCGAGTTGGAAGCAGCAGGTCTTGAAGCTCCTTGCCCCAGCCAAATTCAATTTCGCCGACGGGGTGGCGATGGATCGCCTGCGTCTCGGCATCCGGCAAGCGGAACTCACTGTTTCCGGCCGAGCCGGCAGCAAGCTTGACCTGACCGCCTCGCTGCGCAATCTGCCAGCCGACATCGGCGCCATCGCCGACCCCGCTTTTGCGGCCGATGGCGTGATCGCGGCGGATGTGCGGCTGACTGGCACGGGCGCGCGGCCCGAGGGAACGATCAAGCTGACCGCGAACGGGCTGCGCCAGCGCCAAGGGCCTGGCCAGGCGCTGCCTGCCGCCAACCTCACCGCGAACCTCGTTCTGCTCGGCACCTCGGCGCAGATCGACACCAAGCTCGTTGCTGGTCCATCGCATGTATCGGTCACCGGTTCGGCCGCTCTGGCGCCAGGCGGTGCACTCAATCTGAAAACAGACGGGCATCTGGATCTGGCCATGCTGGATCCGCTGCTGACCGCGCAGGGCCGTCGCGCCAGAGGTGAGGTGACGCTGAACGCCGCCGTGACCGGAACCACGGCCGCCCCATTGGTGAATGGTACCGCGCAACTGAGCAAGGGTGACGTGACGGATTATATCCTGGGCGCCCACGTCAACGATTTGGCGGCCACGGTGGAGGCGGTAGGCGACACGATCCGGCTCACGCAATTCAGCGGCAAGGCCGGCCCTGGCACGCTCGGCGGTACCGGGTCGATCAGCTTGGCTGGAGCCATGCCCGTCGATCTGCATTTCACCGCCGACAATGCGCGACCCCTATCCAGCGACCTGTTGACCGCGCTGATCGACGCGAACGTCAACGTGCAGGGCGAAGTCAAAGGCGACCTTCAGGTCGGCGGAACGCTACACGTGCGGCGAGCAGATATTCGCATTCCCGACAAGCTGCCGCCCAGCGTGGCGGTGCTGCCGGTTCGCAACGCCGATGCGCCCGCTCCGCCGCCGCCCGAAGCCGGACCGCAGTCGACGATCGCGCTGGACCTCACGCTCGCCGCGCCGCAACAGGTGTTTATTCGCGGCCGAGGCCTCGACGCGGAGCTCGGCGGAACCATCCACATCCACGGGACGGCGACAAATCCGATCCCGGATGGCGGATTCCAGTTGCGCCACGGAACACTGAGCGTCGTGGGTACCACACTGAATTTCTCCGAGGGATCGATCGACTTCAGCGGTGCGGGCCTTACCAATCCGTCGATCCATTTCGTGGCGACATCGACGACCGCTTCGATCGTCGCGACCCTGACGGTGAGTGGAAGCGCGAAGGACCCCAAGATCACGTTGTCGAGCGTGCCCGACATGCCGCAGGATGAGATCCTCTCCCAGCTTCTCTTCAACACCAGCACGTCGAAACTCAGCCCGCTGCAACTGGCCCAGATCGCAGCGGCATTGGCCTCGCTTTCGGGCGCCACATCCGGGTTCGATCCGTTGGATCGTCTGCGGACGACCTTCGGGCTCGATCGCCTGTCCGTCGGGAGCAGCAGCACGGGAAGCCCGACGCTGGAAGCGGGGCGATACCTGGCACGCGGCGTCTATCTTGGGGCGAAGCAGAGCGCGTCCGGCAGCGGGACGCAGGCCGTGGTACAGGTCGATCTGGCCAAAGGGGTGAAATTGGAAGCGACGGCCGGTTCCGGTTCGAGTTCCGCGACCGGCAGCACAAGCGGTGCGGACGCCGCCAGCGTTGGGCTCACCTATCAGTTCGAATACTGACGTCCAATTTGACGGTCGAATACTGACGGGGGCACGGGCGAAAGAATGTTCACGTCGGCTCGCCGCCTCTGGCTAAGCCGGAACGGTCTCCGCCAGCCCGCTGTTTTCTGCGAACGCCTCATACCAAGCTGCCAGCTTTGGATGACCCGGACGCCACGGATCGGATGAAAAGCGAAAATCAAGGTAGCCAAGCGCGCAGGCGACCGTGATGGAACCGATATCGACGTGCTTATGCGGCGGGTCAGCCTCAAGCGCGTCGACTGTTCGGCTGATCGCGGCCTTGTAGCGTCCCATCAGCGCATCGCGGGCGTCCTCCCACGGCCTACCCTGTTCGCCCCGCCAGGGCACGGCGGCATCAAGGATTCCATCACCCAGAGACTGGAACTTCAGCGCGCGCCACCGCGGTGCACCGTGGTCGGGAAACAGCGGTAGTTCCTCACCCAGGCTATCGAGGTATTCGCAAATCAGCTGACTGCCGAATAGCGACAGCCCGTCATCCGTTACCAGGCACGGGACCTTCGAAAGCGGGTTGTCCGTGATGAGGTCGGCCGGCGATGCATGTGGATTGCTGCTATGCCGCTCGATCCGGCTATCCAGGCCCCGGACGATCGCGCATGCCAACACTTTCCGGACGAACGGACTTGACGACGAGTAATAAAGCTTCACAGCCGATGCCCTCTCAGAATTTATCTTTCTTCGCACGCAGCGTCGCGAAGCTCGTTGCATCGGCAGCCCTGAGAAATGGATTCGCTTGCATTTCGTCCGCGAGGACGGAAGGCACGCTGGGTTGGCCGGCGGCGCGTAATTGCTCGACCCTGCCGACGAAGTCATGGAGGGCTGTGTTATCCGGATCGACGGCGAGGGCGAACCGCGCGTTGCTCTCGGTATATTCATGCCCGCAGCAAACCAAGGTGTCTGCCGGCAGCGCTGCGAGTTTGCGCAGGCTGGCAAACATCTCCTGCGGTGTGCCTTCGATCAGTCGGCCGCAACCGAGGCTGAACAGCGTATCTCCTGACAGCAGGATATCGCCATCGGCGAAGAAAAAATTGATCTGCCCGCGGGTGTGGCCAGGTGTGTCGATCACTTGCGCGGTCGCGTCGCCCAGCCGGACGGTGTCACCCTCCTTGACCGCTTCATCCAGCTTCGGCAGCCGGTACTGGTCCGCGGCTGCTCCCACGACGGGACAGTTGAACCGCGCACGGACCTCGTCGACGCCGGCGGTGTGGTCGGCGTGATGATGGGTCAGCAGGATCATGTCCAGCCGCCCCCCAGCCTTTTCGATGGCTTCGATCACCGGTTCGGCGTCGGCCGGATCGACAATCGCGGTGGCGCCCGTGCCGCTGTCGCGCAGCAGCCAGGCATAATTGTCCTTCAGGATGGGTACGGGGGATGCTGTGACTGTCATGTCTAAATCCTAGCACTCGTTCATTCGATCGGGAACCGCTGAACGTGTTATAGAACGGACATGACAGCGGATGCACATCTCGCCGCGGAATTCTATGGATCGGCATGCGGAGCCGTAACCGCACGCGTATTGCGCGAACGGCTGTTGGCGATGTGGCCCTCCGCGCCGGGAGAAACGCTGCTCGGCATCGGATATGCAATGCCTTATCTGCGTCTTTGGCGCGACCAGGCGACGCGGTGTATCGCACTCACGCCGGCACAGATGGGGGCCGCGCGGTGGCCTCCGGGCGTCCCCAATCTCTCCTGTGCCGCGGAAGAAGACAGCCTGCCGTTTGGCGATCTGACATTCGACCGTATCCTGCTGGTGCATGGACTGGAGATGGCGGAAAACGCCCGCCGCCTGTTGCGGGAGGCGTGGCGGGTGCTCAAAGACGACGGGCGCCTGCTGATCGTCGTTCCAAACAGAAGCGGCATGTGGGCTTATCGTGAGAGCACGCCGTTCGGTCACGGCCTGCCTTACTCCACCGGACAACTCGGCCGGCTTCTGGCAGGCGGTCTGTTTCGAGTGGAACGCCGCGACGCTGCCCTGTGGATGCCGCCATCACGAATGCGTGTGCTGTTGCGAAGCGGTCCGCTGTTCGAGCGCGCGGGGCGAAAGATGGCGCCCGGGTTGGCCGGCGTCACCTTAACCGAGGCGGTCAAGGACGTTTATGCGGCAATGCCGGTTCGCGCGGTGCCACGACGGCGGCTGGTGCTGGCGGAAGCCGCCTAAACATCGTGGAGGGGCGGTACGCTGGTCAAGGTGCGCTCGCCTAGCGCGGCCGGATCAGGACGTAGTGCATCGTGAAGTTGAAATCGATCGGCTCCTTGGTCCCGTAGGGTAGCGCGGGGATCTGCTGGTCCCGAAACAGGGCGAGCAAAGCGAGATCCAGCCACATCGATCCAGATTTTCCGACCAACTCGACCATTTTGACGCGCCCGTTCGGCTCCGCGACGACGTGAACCTTCGCATCGCCTTCCTCAGCGTCCCGACGCGCCTGTTCGGGATAATAGGCGTGATCGGCCACCCACCGGCTCAAGG
>JAQGHW010000845.1 GCA_028291505.1 Rhodopila sp.
GCGGCACGACCCGGTCAGCGTGTTGCGCCGCAAGCGGCGCCAGGACGCCGGCGAGCAGGTGTCGATGACCACGCCGCTGCGCCAGGCTCTGTTGGCCCAGTATGACGCCCACAAAAGCTGGAGTGCCCAGCTGCACCACGACAATCTGGTTGCCTTGGCCGAGACCCGCTCCGAGTTGCGGCCGGTGCCGTCCTACGCGACGGTGCGGCGGTTCCTGGCCAGCCATGGCCTGACCAAACGTCGCCCGACGACGACGCGCCAAACCGCAGGTGTACTGGCGGCCGCAGCCCGGCTCGAAGCACGCGAGGTGCGCAGCTACGAGGCCGAAAATGTGAACGGGCTGTGGCACTGGGAGTGTCATTACGGTTCGCGCAAGGTGCTGACGCCGCGCGGCGAATGGCGAACACCGATCCTGTTCGGCGTGCTCGACGACCGCTCGCGGCTGGCCTGTCATCTGCAATGGTATCGTTCCGAATCGGCCGAGAATATTGCGCACGGCTTGTCGCAGGCCATGCACAAGCGCGGTCTGCCACGCGCCGCGATGAGCGACAACGGCGCCGCGATGACAGCGACCGAGATCACCGAAGGCCTCGCCAGGCTCGGCATTCTTCATCAAACCACGCTGCCGTACTCGCCCTATCAAAACGGCAAGCAGGAGGCCCTCTGGGGATCGGTCGAAGGTCGGCTGATGGCGATGCTCGAGGGCGTCGACGATCTCACCCTGACGCGGCTCAACGAGGCGACGCAGGCCTGGGCGGAGCAGGAGTATAACCGCAAGCGGCACAGCGAGATCGATGACACGCCGCTCGCGCGCTTCCTCGGCGGCCCGGCGGTGACGCGGCCTTGTCCGGATGCCGCGACGCTGCGGTTGGCCTTCACCCGCACCGAACGACGCACCCTGCGCAAGAGCGATGGCACCGCCGTCATCGAAGGCCGCTGGTTCGAAGTCCCCAACCGCTATCGGCACCTCACCGCGCTGGAAGTCCGCTTCGCCGCCTGGGATCTCAACAGGTCCACCTGGTCGATCCACACACCGGCATGGTGCTCTGCCGGCTGTTCCCGCAGGACAAGGCCGCCAACGCCTCCGGCCGGCGCCGCAGCGTGCAGCCGATCACCACCGAACCCGTCACGCCACAGCCTCCGCCGGCGCGCGGCATCGGACCGCTCCTGGCGCGAATGATCGACCACCGCGCGGCGAGCGGATTGCCGCCCGCCTACCTCCCCAAGGACGAAGGAGATGACGCGTGAATAACAAGATGCTCGCGCTGTACGGTCTGAAGTGGAACCCGTTCGCTCCCAACGTGCCAACCGAGGCGTTGCACGTCACCACGCGCCTGGAATGATTCTGTTGGCGCGTGCAGCAACTCGCCGGCGAAGGCGGCTTCGCCCTGCTCACCGGCGTCCCCGGCTGCGGCAAGTCCGCCACCTTGCGCATCCTGTCCGCCTCACTGGCGACACAGCGCGACGTGACGGTCGGCGTGATCAGTCGGCCGCAGGCCAACATCGCCGACTTCTATCGCGAGATGGGCGAACTCTTCGGCGTCGAACTGCGCCCGCATAACCGCTATGGCGGTGCCAAGACCCTGCGCCAGCGCTGGCAGGCGCACATCCAAAGCACCCTGAGCAGACCGGTTCTGGTGGTCGATGAAGCCCAGGAGATGCAGTCCGGCGTGCACGCCGAACTGCGGCTGCTGGCGTCCGCCGATCTCGACTCCCACATCCTGCTGACCATCGTGCTGGCCGGTGACGGACGCCTCGCCGAGCGTTTGCATTCCGATGACCTGCTGCCTCTCGCCAGCCGCGGCCACACCATGCGACTTCCTACTTCCGCTTCCCGAACCCCCTACAGACCCCGGGAAGCGGAAGTCGGAAGCACATCGATTTCTGTGATCGCGGACCCATCAAACAGCGTGATCGTGCTCACCAATACCGGTGTTGCGCCATGGAAGATCTTATCGTGCAGGCCTACACGAATGCCTGACAGGTCTTGGTCGTGGTTGATGATGTCCGCCTGGCGCGTGACCGACTGAAGCGCGTAGTGAACGGCGCCCCACACTGATGGGTATGCCCAGCAGGTCGCGCATGAACTCAACGGCGCCGCGATACGAGCTGTGGCAAATCAGCGGCAGCGCGACGATCACCTGGCGCAACCATGTCTTGGTGACCGCCAATTTGAACAGCACCACATCTTCCGGCATCGCAGATAAGAACGGGCCATCCAATGCGACGCGGGCCTTGTGCGTCTGTTGGTAGATGAACTTGCGGCTCACCCCGTGCCGGGCCGCCAGATCGCTGACCCTCTCCGATCGCGCCAGCGCCAGAATGGCCAGGTCCTTTCGCTCGCTCTCGGGAAGTCTCGCCGCCGCACCAATGCATCGACCCATAAGCGCACCACAACTGAAAAAATCAGGATGCCCTCATCCGCGCTGGCAGCGTCAACCCGGCGCCACGTGTGACCCACATTTGAACCACGCCCCACAGGGTCCGCCTGGCGCCAAATGCACCTCGCCACTTCCCTGGTGTCGAGGTTATTCTCGCTGAATTGACGACGGTCAAGGCGGGTCTGGCGCTGACCGGATTTGCTCGCGGGCGCTCACAATGCGTCACGATGCTCTCATCGAGCTCCATCGAGGGGTCGGCATAAGTCGCTCTTCCTTGCCGGCCTGCCGATTAGGTGTTTGCAGGTGCAACATCATGCTTCCATTCAACTGTTCTCCACTTCGCCAGGCACTCGTCATTGCAGTTGGACTCTTGTGCATCGTTTCGGCAGGCGCAGCCTTGCGGTCACCATTGTTCGGCCTGACATGGCTCGAACCCCTAACCCGCGGCGATATCGAACGTATGGGCACCGCTTCTCAACAGGTCTTGCAGCACGCATCGGACGATCTAGTTGCGCAATGGCAAAACCCCGAGTCCCAGCACGCCGGCGTGGTTCGCCCGATTCGCAACTTTGACGCGCACGGCATGCCTTGCCGCACGCTTGACTACACGATCCGTTATAAAGAGGTTGTCGACCCGCTGGACCACTATGTTGTGAATTGGTGCAGACTGCCTGACGGAGAATGGAAGGTCGTCGAGTTGGCCGGGTAACCTCTTTCCGGGCGTCGCCTAACGCGGCGTGGTTCAAATGTGGGTCACACGGGGACCGCCGCAAGTTTGGGGGTGCGAGGGCCAGAGCGGTATTTTCCGCCATCATGTAGCAACCGCCACCACCGCAATGTTGCTGTAGCAACCTCAGAGCCCTGCCTGGAACGCGCTGAATGGATATCTCACCGGCCAGACCGACTGGATGGTCAATTATGCCCAGCGCCACCGTGCCGGGTTGAGGGTTGGGACTGCGATCACCGAGGGGACGGCCAATTTTCTGGTGGACCGCCGAAATG
>JAQGHW010000850.1 GCA_028291505.1 Rhodopila sp.
CGCCCGCGGCGGACAAGACTCGGGTACTTTCGCCGTTCGAGCATGTTCAGGCTGACTGTGCAACCTGAACATGCTCGAACACTTTGTTTGATCGCATGATTCACACGCTTCGTGCGAAAAGCGCGTCCTGCGGACGACGAACGTTCCCCTCGCGTTTCGTCAGCTTGGCTGACGCCAACGAAACGCTGGCCGCTCAGCGTGATCATGCTCTAGACTTGGCACCGGACGGTGCACTGAGCGGAGTGTCAGGAATGTTTACGATTCGGTTCCATAGTTTATTGAACAAAATGCTAACCAGCTGATTTTCAGCAAACTTATTTTTTGGCATGCAGTGTGCATCTACTTCGTAACTGCTCGTCTGGGGAACCGCGCAGCTCTATCAGAAGGGGAGAATAGCACAATGCGGGACGAGGATGAATCGCCCGGGCTGATGACACTACTCGGTCCGTCGGCATTCGTAGCGGTCTGCGTCGTCGTGCTGCACATTCTGCCGACCCAAGTGCTGACTTTTCTGACGGCCTGGACGCTGGCTTCATTCCCAATCGGCGTGCTGATCGGCCATTGTGTGTTGAGTGAAGAGTAGCTGCGGACATGACGGGCAGACCGCGGGCCTTTCCTTTCGGTCTCGGCCGGAATTAGCCTGACCTGGATGTGGGTGGCATCGGGATTTCATTACAGTCGTAACGAAAAGATCAACACTCCCCGTTACATTCAACCAACGGAAAAGGGAATCACCGTCGACCTTCCGCGATAGGCATATTGTGTCTCCTGGACGGCAGCTGCCTGTTCGGCCAGAGCGAGAAGCCGCGCATGATGGGGCGAAAGGTCGCAACTTGGGTCTGTCGCGGCGGCGTCGCCGGTAATCGCCAGCGCCTGGCATCGGCAGCCGCCGAAGTCGCGTTCACGAAATTCGCAGGATCGGCACGGCTCCTTCATCCAGGCGGTTCCCCGGAAGGCCTCGAACGCCGGGGAGTTGCTCCAGATGTCGGCCAAGGCATGGTCCCGCACCGACCAGAACTCCAGGTTCGGGATGGTCTGCGCGGCATGGCAGGGCAGCACGAGGCCGGATGGCGTCACGTTCAGTGACCGCATGCCCCAGCCGCCGACACATGGCTTCGGGCGGCTGGCGTAGTAATCCGGGATCACCAGGTCGATCAGCAGGCGGCCCGCGTGGCGCGCCTGGATCGCCTCCATCTGCTGCATCGCACGATCGATCTGTTCGCGGGTCGGCATCAAGGCGTCGCGGTTGCGCAGGGCCCAGCCGTAGTATTGGGCGTGAGCGATCTCGACCCTGCCGGCACCGAGCGATGCGGCGTAATCGACCAGTTCTGAGAGGTGGGCGATGTTGGCGCGGTGAATGACGGCGTTGACGGTCAATGGCAGGCCGAGGCCGACGACGGATGCGGCGAACGCCTGCTTGCGTACGTGCGCGCCATCATAGCCGGCGATGCGGTCAGCCAACTCCGGATCGATGTCCTGGATGGATAATTGCACATGATCCAGACCTGCCGCCTGCAGACGCTGCAGCCGGCCGGCATCGAGGCCGATCGCGGAGGTGATCAGGTTGGTGTACAGGCCCGCCTGGCTGGCGGCGGCGGTGATCTCCTGAAGGTCGCGCCGGGAAGCGGGCTCTCCGCCGGAGAGGTGCACCTGCAGCACGCCCATCGCGGCCGCCTCGCGGAACACCCGCGCCCAGGCGGCGGTATCAAGCTCCGCAGTTCGGTCATCCAATGCCAGCGGGTTGGAGCAGTATGGGCATGCGAGCGGACAGCGATGGGTGAGTTCGGCGAGCAGGCCCAACGGCGCGGGAACCCGGTTCATGCCACCACAAGCCGCTTGGCCACCAGTTCCGCCATCATTTCGGCGACATCACCGGCAATGAGTTCGCGGTCGGCGGCGAACACCGCGGCAAGCTCATCGACGATTTCGCCGAGGGTGCGCGTGCCGTCGCAACGGCGCAGGATTTCGCTGGCTGGGCCCTCGGCTTCGATGACGCGTTCGGGGGACAGCAGGACCCAGGCATTGCGGGTGGCGTCGAAGTGCAGGCGGACGCCGGGTGCCAGCTTCGGGCGTTCGGGCAGAACGGGTTCAGGCATCGGCGGCTCGTGGGACGAAGGCCCCGGGCGGGATTGGGACGAAGGCCCCGGGCGGGATCAGGGCCGGCGTCACGTAGGCGTGATGCAGCGCGTCCATCATGCTCCACAGCACGTCGCATTTGAAAATCAGAGTGTCCATCACCGCCTGTTGCTGTTCGGCGGTGCGGGCGTGCCGCTTGACGTAGTCCAGTGCGAAGGTGGCATCGCGTTCGGCCTGAGGCGGGCGTTTGTCGAAATAGGACAGGATCTCCGGCGTCACGTAATCGTAGTTGGCGAGCATTCCGCTCATGCGTTCAGTAATGATCTGGGGCGAGAACAGTTCGGTCAGGCAGGACGCAACCGCTTCCAGCATGCTGCGCTCACGGACGTAATGCACGTAGGCCTGCACCGCGAAACGCGTGGCGGGCAGCAGCAGCCTGGTGGACGTCACATCGGTTCGGTCCAACCCCAGACCGTCGGTCAGTTTCAGCCAGCGCTCGATCCCGCCTGGACGCTGATCGTCGCCGTCATGATCCTCCAGGCGTTTGCGCCATTCGCGGCGCAGCGCCTGATCCTCACAGCGGCCGATCAGGGACGCGTCCTTCAGCGGGATCATCGCCTGATAGTAGTACCGGTTGAGCGCCCAGGCCTGCACCTGGGCTTTGGTGCATTGACCGGTATGAAGCATGCGGTGGAACGGGTGCAGGATGTGGTAGCGCTTTTCACCGATCTCGCGCAGTCGTGCTTCCAGTTCGGGGCCGGTCAGGATGTCGGTCACAGGTCTATCTCCATCCCGTCGTAGGCGACTTCGAACCCGGCGGCTTCGACTGCCCGGCGTTCAGGTGAATCGCTGAGCAAGATCGGATTGGTGTTGTTGATATGCAGGAAGATCCGCCGTCCGGGCAGATCGCTGAGCTTGGTCAGGGTGCCGTTCGGACCGCTGATCGGCGTGTGCCCCATGCGGCGTCCGGTCTTGGCGCCGAGACCCGCGGCGATCATTTCGTCATCGGTGAAGAGTGTGCCGTCGAAGAAGAGCACGTCGGCCTGCATGAGCTGCGTGTGCACGGCGTCCGTGATCTCGGCACAGCCGGGCGCGACGATCACGCTGCGACCGCCGGCGTGCAGCAAGGCGGCGTAGGCCGGTGCGGCTTCGGGTTCGGTCGCGTCGCGGACTTCCTGGTACAGCGGAACCTTACCCGGCATCGGGAGCAGCGTCAGTGTCAGGTTGCCAGCGCAGGTCATCGGCTGCATGGGCGTTACCTCCACCCGCCGCACCAGCGCCGGGTCCAGGACATCGAAGACATGGTTATCCGCCAGCACATCCAGCAGTGCGGCGGGTGCATAAATAGTGAATGGCTGGCGTTCGCGGAGGACCAGGAGTCCGGCGATGGCGTCGACGTCGCCGCCTGTCAGCAGCACCCCTGTGATGGGCGAATCACGACCTGGGGTTCGCGGCCAGAGGCGCGGGGTCTGTGAGAGTTGTTGTCGCAGGTCGGGGGATGCGCCGACGAGCAGCCAACTTTCGCCGTCACCGCTGACGGCAACACTGGCCTGGGTCGCAGCGCGAACGCGGGGGTCGCCGGCTCGGACCAGACTGCACAGGCGGCATCCACAATTCCATTGCGGAAAGCCACCACCTGCCGCCGAACCAAGCACGACCGCAACCGGCTTGGGCTGCCGATCGGTCATGCTTGTTCGACAGGATCGGCGTGATCAGATGCGGGCGGTAAAGTACCCGTTGATCTCCAGGCCGACGCAGATTTCACGTAGTGTAGGGCGGGTCCATGCCATAGGTCGTCTCCGGTTTTTTATTCTGAGAAGTCGAAGGCTCGGCGATCGCCGCATCTGCGGCAGCCCACCGACGGATAGACAATAGGGCATCTGGCCGCGGTTGAAAAGTGGTCCTGGATGCGATTCAGAAGGCTCGACCTGCACTGAAACAAATCGTCGCAATTATCGGGTCGAGGGTGGGCCGCCCGAGGTGGGGTTCAAGGGCGGCAACACGGGTTATCGTATGCATCTTAGCGTGTACCCTGGCCGCCAAGTATTCTATTGTTAATAAGAAACGACATGCCATGTGTCCACGATTCGTCCGTATCGCCGCGGATATCCACGCTGCCAGCCTGGATCCGTTGCCCGGTCTGGACGTCGCGCATGACGACGTTGATGTTCAGGATCAGGTTCGACACCTTCTGCACCCAGCCGACCACCGAAACCTGGGCACCGGCCTTGCGTGCGATATCGACCTCACATCCGTCGCATGTCCAGGGTTCGCCGGGACTGGTTGGGACGGCCACCGGTGTGTAGCGGCCTGACCGTGCCAATGCGTCCCGCAACTGCGAATCGAGCCGGCCCAGCCTTGCCAGGTCGCCGGCATCGTGTCCGCTGATCTCGCCTTGCAGGCTGGTGTCATCAAGCTCGAAGGCAAATACCGCGGCCACTGGGGCCCCCACTGGGCCCCCCACTGGGGCGGCCGCTCGCGCGGCGGGGGTGCTGAGCAGGACACCGATCAGCACGGTCAGCGCAAAAGGATATGGCGACTTCATTGGTTGGTTGCCCCCCTCGGTCCGGGCACATGACGGACTGCGACATTGCCGGACATGAGATAGCCAAATCGGAGGGTTAGGCAACGCTGTCGCTTTTGGGGGTGTGTGGCAGGGCGGGTTGGCCAGCACGGTCCCCGCACCAACGGTGTCAGAAACCGTCGCGATTCCGATATACACTGACGGGTAGCCGTCCGCCTGAAAACGGCGCAACTGACCTTAAAATATTGACCCAGGCGAAACGGAGGCCGACGTGAACGTAGTCGAGTTGATCGTGATGGTGTGTTCTTTGTCGAATCCAAACGCTTGCTCGGAGAAGCACTTCCTGTTCGAGGCCAACGGCTCGCTGAACGGCTGCATAATGCAGGCGCAGCCCTATCTCGCGCAGTGGGCGGGGGAGCATCCGAACGATCGCGTCGCCTCCTTCCGTTGCGCCTGGCCGGAGCAGGAAGGCCAAACCCTGTGATGACGCTGACGGCGCATCGGGTGCGCAGGCTGGGGCGCCGGCTTGGGGCAATTGACAGGCAGGGCGGGGTTCGGGGACTATTATATACTGATAACGCTGATGTTATTCGGTTCCGGCTACGACGTCCCACAGAGGACGGTTCCGGGTGCGACGTCCCGCGGGGACGATTCCGACTAAGACGTCCCGCTGCGGACGATGGAGGTTGCGTGTTGCGTTGGAGTATGATCGCTATCGCGTTTGGTTGCGCGATTTCCGGGCGGGCTGTCGCACAGGATGCGGCAGCCGGCGAGAAAGCGTTCGTTGTCTGTCGTGCCTGCCACCAGGTCGGCCCGACGGCGAAAAATTTCGTCGGGCCCGTATTGAACGGCGTGGTCGGCCGCACGGCTGGAACATATCCGGGATACAGCTACTCGCCCGCGAACAAGGATTCGGGCCTGACCTGGAATGACGAAACCCTGCAGAAGTATCTCGCCAACCCGCAGGCGGTGGTGAAGGGGACGAAGATGATCTTCCCCGGCATCAAAGATCCCGCGAAGGTGGCCGACGTGATCGCTTTCCTGAAGACCTACAAAGCCGACGGTTCCCGCGTGCAATAGACAGTCGCGGAACCGGTGGTCTGTCGCTGTTCGGGCGACAGCGCTGGGCTATGCTTGCCGGGATCACGTTCAGGCTGATTGTGCAGCCTGAACGTGGACCGACCCTATGCGAGCCGGTCGTTGAACTGGATCGCGGGCTGGACATCCGTGAAGTTGGCGATGTCGCCAAACACTTCCTTGCCGTGGGCTGCGGCCGCTGCCTTGAACGCATCCACGGAGTCGAAGTCCAGCAAGACGATTATGTGCTGGCTGGCCGGATCGCCGCTCGGCGAACCGACGCCTTGCAGTACCTGCGCCCCTTTCAACCCAGCCGGCCCCCAAAGCTTGCCGACCATCGGGATGTGCGACTTCATATAATAGTCGAGGTCGAATTTCTGGCCGGGTCCGACATGGTACATTACTGATACAATCACGCTTATGCTCCGTTTGTCACAGTGTTATGCCAAGCCTGTTCACCCTGACCCGGACATTGCACGCAATGTCCGGGTCAGGGTGAAAAACGGTCTAGTGTCCTGCCCCCGAA
>JAQGHW010000859.1 GCA_028291505.1 Rhodopila sp.
GGTATCAGCCTAACGAAACGGCTACTGAAGTTCTCCCGTCGTGAGGCGGCAGACGCAAGACCGGTCGACCCGCTCTCATCCTTGGAAAGTGCTTCGGAAACGCTGGCCCGGACGATTAAAGCCATGATCAGCGTTCGGGTTGAACCGCCGCCGTCCGACCTGTGGAACGTGGTTATTGATCCGACCGAGTTTGAGCTCGCACTTATCAATCTTGGCATTAACGCGCGTGATGCGATGCGGGATGGGGGCCGGATCCAATTTGGCGCGCGCAATATCAGGATCCCGTTAGTTGATCGCCGTGCCCTCCAGAGGTCCCTGGGGCCTGATAAAATCGATCGGCGGGGCCCACAGTTAACCCTGCCCGCCGGCGACTACGTCGCTATTACCATTGGTGACACCGGTGGCGGCATGGATGAGGCAACGCTGGCCCGAGCGGTTGAGCCTTTCTTCACGACTAAGCCCGCTGGCGAGGGAACCGGCTTGGGCCTCTCCGCGGCGCACACCTTAGCAACTCAGGCTGGAGGCGCGCTCCGACTGCTGAGCGAAGTGGGCCGAGGAACAACGGTTGAAATGTGGCTTCCCCGTGCACCAGTCCGGATCACTTACCAGACCGAGGAAGAACACGCGCTCGCAGTGATTCAGGTCGGCGCCGCGGACCACCACTACGCTCGGGCCGTCCAGCGCGATCAGCATGTCGCTGGAGCGAGGTCTTACAGACGCCGTGGTCACGCATCTTTACCGACAGCTGTGCCGAACTCGGTGACGCTGACGGAGATAGCTTAGAATGGCTCGGCGACGTTTAGATTTCGCTGCGGTTTGATCACGAAACCGATTGCATCGCCACATCACTTCGGTTCTGCGAACGGCGATCCGTGCTTGGGTGCACAAGATCCTTTAGGGCTTCGGCGCCACACTCGTTGCAGATATCGCCGGGGATGGCCTACCAGCCGGGAAGGCGAACTCATCCCAGGATGGGTAGCTGATCAAGCCGGACGACTTTCCTGTGCACTGCTTGATCAGACCGTCAGAACCCCCGTCTTTGGCCACAGTGCGGGTGGGAGACCATCCGAACGACTGACGGCCCAACTCGCTCGCGACCTTTCTCCGAATCCACGCTCGCTCGTTAGGTTCGGAACCTCGTTGCGGAATCTTCGGTTAGATGTTATGTTGTTGCCGCACTGCAAATAGTCCGATATACAATCGACAGTCGCCAGTCTGAGGTCTAGTCCTATGCAAATAATCATCGCCCGAACATTCCATCCCCTTTGATGCCCGCTTCGTATTTTTAACCGCACTGGTTCGGGACCTTGGAAAGCCCCCTTGCGGCAACCGCCACAACCTTGAGCTCCAAGCTGTGTCCGCGTGGGGACGCAGAAGGCGCACGCCATGTCAACTGGATCAAGTGGCTCAAGGATCGGTGGCTTCGGAGCGTCCCGCTCGGCCGCGTTATCGAGGTCGGATGGTCGCTCCGCCACACCAAAGCGGGCTTAATTTGGGACGCTCCTCGGCCTGTGCTAACGAAAGCGCCGCGGCCCGGACACGCCAAGGCTGTGGGCAACTGCCCTGCAATGATTGACCATGAGTCCCGGCTGATTGAAGTATTATGTCCAATCGATGCCCGTATTCGCTTTCAGCGGGACGCACAAGGATATCCGAGCCTTGTAAATGCCCTGGGGGATTCCTCTCCGATTCGCTCAAAGCATCTCGGACAAATGGTAACGCTCGTCAACGAGCGAGAGTGGCGTCACCCCACGCGCCCAATCTTGCAGATTGTCACGCCATATTTCTTCCTGGCGGATGAGCCGGTCTGGCTTACACAGCTGCCCCCGCTGCACGTTTACCACCCCGATCCGTGGCCAGGGATTTTGATCGGCGGCCGCTACCCGATCGATGTTTGGCCACGCACCCTAATCTGGGCGTTCGAGTGGCATGATCCCACCAAGGTGCTCGCCTTAAAACGCGGAGATCCATGGTTCATTGTCCGTTTTGAGACAATGGACCCGGGCCGTAGGACACGTTTGGTGAAAGCGAAGTTGACGCCGGCGCTCGACGCATATCTTCGGGAGTTGGAAGGCGTCACCAACTATGTGCGCGGGACATTCGGTCTGTTTGAGGCTGCGCGCAGCCGCCGGCCAAAAAAAATCCTGGTACGAGAATAACCTTTGGGCAGGTCTCCCTGCTTTGCTAACCCGCCCAAGCAGCCCGACGAATTTCGCTGAGCGGTGCGACTGTCCAGCGTTGGGGATCATGCCGCTTCGGCAAAGGCCGCGTCTGCACCGGCAAGCCGGTCAAATCGATGCCCGAACCCCGGGCCGAACATGCCGTTGTAGACCGCGCAGCGAACCTGGAGCAGGAGATCGGCACCGCGTCGTGACCATCGCATCTGCTGTTGGTGTGGACGGCCGCCGACGGCATCGATCGTGCCAGAATAGGTCGTTGTTGATCTCAGACAGAAGAGACCGTCCATGGAACAGATTAGCCAGATTGGGATGGATAGTGTGCTGCAGAGGCGCAGGAAGGGCTGAAAGAGGGAAAGAGGCCTATGAGAGGCGTCGTAAAGTTGTGTGGAGGATGGGGGTAGGCCCCCCTGGGATTGGCTTTCAGGAGCAGATCCCAAACCACTCCAAGCTGCTGCGTTCAAAAAGACGTGGTGGTGAGCGTTGGAGTCAAAGCTTGGGTCTTATGAACCCGGGCAGGTGAGTGTCCGAAAGGCGAACGAAAGTGAACCCTTCGATGACGCATCGTAAACAATTCAGATGCTGCCGAACCCGGGGACGTGTCCACTCCCAGGGATTAGTCTGTCAGCTGCCTGATTACGGGATAGATGGCAGTCGGCGCAGAGGGGGCTACGACCCATCGGCACTAAGATAGCCTCCCATGCGGGTAATTGACCGCCTGTCTTCGCTTTCGCCTGGGGTTTGCCAGCCGCTTGTGGAGCTGTGGAGAGGGTTGTCGGAGCATGGCGAGGGTGATTGGCGGCACGATTGCCTCGATCAGTGCCGCGAGGATGACTTGAGTGACTCGCCACAGCGAACTGGTCGCGCCCGCGTCAACCAGCGCCTGAGGGGAAAGATTCCAGGAAATCCTGGCTGAGGTCGTCACCGAGTAGTGCCACGATCAGGTGAGCATAGAGCCAACATCGTGTGCCGGC
>JAQGHW010000861.1 GCA_028291505.1 Rhodopila sp.
GGGCCTGCAAAAGCAGGGCAGCGAATATGCCATGTCTCACCCCGAGGAGATGGTTGCCATGACGGTCACGAAGCTTGGCATGAAGAAGGAAGCAGTCGAACTGTCGGTAAAAAACGTCGAGTTGAACTGGAAAATGACCCCGGAGAGGTTGGAGGTGGGCAAGACCTACGCCGCGCATATGCTGGAAATGAAACAGATCCGCGCGTTGCCGGATTTCGCGACGTTCTTCGATACGAAAATCTCCGACCAGCTATCGGTATGAGCGACGGTCTTTTTCAGTTCTCGGCCGAAGGGGCGGCTGGCCAAGGGCCGCGGGGCGCCGCATGAACGAAGCCGTCGAGGCACTGCCCCCGGACTCGGCTTCCCCGCGTATCGACGTGACGCCACTGTTGCGGATCATTGTGCCGGTCGTGCTGTTGCTGCTGTGGTGGATCGGCACCGCCTTGAACCCGGGCGGCCTGATCCCATCGCCGCAGGATGTTGGCACCGCGTTGTGGGACCTCGCCTTCGGCGGCATCTACGATGACGCGTTCAGCAAGATGCTGTTGCCGGACCTGATTGCCTCCGCCGGTCGGGTGTATGGCGCGTTTATCTTGGCCGCAGCGCTGGCCCTGCCGCTGGGCATGCTGATCGGCCGGTTGCGCATCGTGAAGGAACTGTTGGAGCCGACGTTTCAAGTGCTGCGCCCGATCCCGGTGACCGCCTGGCTGCCGCTGTCGATGATCATGTTCGGGATCGGACCAAAATCGGCGTTTTTCCTGGTGGCCCTGGGCGCGTTCTATCCGATTCTGGTCAACACGGTGTTCGCCGTCCGCAGCGTGGAGCCTCGGCTGTTCGAGGCGGCGCAGATGCTGGGCGTTTCCCCTGCCCGGCTGTTCCCAAAAGTGGTGCTGCCGGCGTCCCTGCCAGGCATGTTCACCGGGCTGCGGCTGGGCCTGGGTTTCGCCTGGGTCGTGATCGTCGTCGGCGAAATGACCGGCGTGCAGATCGGCCTGGGCGCCATGATCATGGATGCCCGCCAGCTGTCCCGCACCGAGATCGTCATCGCCGGCATGGCGATAATAGGCGTCGCCGGCTTCCTATCGGACTACGCCGTAGTGCTGCTAGGCCGCCGGCTGCTGGCATGGAGCCCGCAGCATGGGTGAATACCGCGCCTCACGCGAAGCGCCCAAAGACCACCGGACGGCCAACCGGCCCAACCCCGGGACGATCTCCGTGGCCCCCCGTGGCCCTCGTTCGTCCTCGGCTCAGAAACGCGGTCGTCCACCCAGCACCAACGGCCCCGTCCAGACACCGAAGCAAGTCCATGACTGAACCCCTGCTCCAGGCAATCAACACCGGCAAGATCTACCCCGGCGGGATCGAGGCCTTACGCAACGCCAACCTCACCATAGCGCCCGGCGAGTTCGTCTGCCTGATCGGCGCCTCCGGCTGCGGCAAATCCACCCTGCTGCGCATGATCGCCGGCTTTGAGACCATAACCTCCGGCCAGATCACCATGCGCGGCAAGGCCGTCACCGGTCCCGGTTCGGACCGAGGCATGGTGTTCCAGGACTACGGCCTGTTCCCCTGGCTGACGATCCGCAAGAACATCGCATTCGGCCCGATTGCCCGTGGCAGGCCCAAAGCCGAAGCCATGGCCACCGCCGACCGCTTCGTCACCATGATGGGCCTCGACCGTTTCGCCGACAGTTACCCCCACCAACTGTCCGGCGGCATGAAGCAGCGTGTCGCGATCGGCCGCGTGCTCGCCAACGACGCGCAGATGGCATTGATGGACGAACCGTTCGGCGCCCTCGACGCGATGACCCGCGAACGCCTGCAGGACGAACTCCTGACCATCTGGCGCGCCACCGGCCTCAGCGTCGTGTTCGTCACACATTCCCTGGAGGAGGCGATCTTCCTCGCCGACCGTGTCGTCGTGATGTCTCCCGGTCCCGGCCGGATCGTGGCAGAAGAGCGCATCACTCTGGAGCGGCCCCGCGACGTGTCATCCCCGGAATTCAACGATATCCGCCGCCATCTGGCCTCCCTGCTGCACGCCGACCACGCGCGGGTGGCCGCTTGACGCCTGTGACGATGGCGGAGGCGGCAATCGCGGCCGACCTTGCCCACGCCGATTCGGCAATGTGGATCTTTCGCCGCTCCGACGAAGCCATCCTGGCGGACGCCCGAACGCTGGAAGCCGAGGGGCCGCGAGATCGCCCGCTATGGGGCGTGCCGTTCGCGGTGAAGGACAATATCGACGTCGCGGGAATTCCGACCACGGCGGCATGCCCCGGATTCGCCTATACGCCCGAAACCGATGCGCCGGCGGTGCGCCGCCTGTTGGACGCAGGGGCATTGCTGGTGGGCAAGAACAACCTCGATCAGTTCGCAACCGGCCTGGTGGGAACGCGCAGCCCGTATGGCATCCCGCGCAACGTGTTCGATTTGAAGCTGGTGCCTGGCGGATCATCCTCCGGTTCGGCCTGTGCGGTGGCCGCCGGAATCGTTCGTTTCGCACTGGGCACTGATACCGCCGGATCGGGCCGCGTGCCGGCGGCGTTCGGCAACATCGTCGGCCTGAAACCAACGGTGGGCAGCGTTTCCGCGCGCGGGATGGTGCCGGCCTGCCGCTCGATCGATACCATTTCGGTGTTCGCCCGATCGGTGGATGAGGCGCTATCCGTGCAGCGGGTGATCGCGGGCTTCGATGTCGAGGACCCGTATTCCCGCGCCGCACCATTCCCGCATTTGCGGCGCGGCCAGGCACGGGCACCAGCGCGAGTGGCGATGGCGGATGTCGCCGCCTTGTGCGAGCCCGACGTCACAACCGCCTATCACGCAGCCAGTGTTTTCCTTGGCGCCACCCCGGTCGACATCCGCCTGTTCCTGGAAATTGCCCGCCTGCTCTACGATGGTCCCTGGGTCGCGGAACGAACCGCTGGCCTGCGAGGCGTCCTCGACGTTCAACCCGACATTCTCTACCCAACCACGCGGACCATCCTGGAACTGGGACTGGAACGCCGTGCCGTCGATGCTTTCGGCGCGTTCCACCTGCTGCGGCAGGCCCGCCGCCGAGCGGCGTTGCTGTTCGTGGAATATGACGCGCTGGTGCTGCCCACGGCCCCCTTTTGCCCCACCTTGGCCGAAGTCGCAGCCGATCCACTCCGTCCGAACCACCGCCTGGGAACATTCACCAATTTCGCCAACCTGTGCGACCTGGCGGCTTTCGCCGTCCCCATTGGCTTTGCGCCGAACGGCACCCCGATCGGCGGCGTCCTGCTGGGTCCAGCCTGGTCCGAAGGTCGCCTCGCGCCGCTAGCCGACACGTTGCACCGCAAATTCGCCACCACGGTCGGCGCCACCGGCAAACCGCTGCCGCCACCAGCCGAACCGGACGCGCTGGAACCGGATGAAACCGGCCTGTTCTGCATCGGCGCGCACATGGCGGGGCTGCCACTGAACCATCAGATCACCTCCCTCGGCGGTCGCTTCCTGCGTGAAGCCGACACCCAGCCCGGGTACCGCATGTTCGCACTCGGCAATCGCCCTGGCATGCTCCGCGCCGGGGACGGTGCCGCGATCGCCGGCGAAGTCTGGGCCGTGCCGACCTCCGCCATCGGCGTGCTGCTCGCCCAGGTGCCCCCGCCACTGGGTTTCGGCACGGTGCTATTAGACGATGGCCCCTGCCTCGGCTTTCTGGCAGAAACAGCCGGCGTCGGCGACGGGACCGACATCACCCATCTCGGCGGCTGGCGAGCCTGGCTGCGCATGAAATCCGAGGACTGACGATGGACGAAACGGCGTTGGACGCCCTGATCGATACCGGCACGGCGCTGCTGGGGATCGAAATGAAACCCGAGTGGCGGCAGGCGGTGCGCATGCATCTGGCGATCTCGCTGGGGCACGCTGCCACGGTGCTGGAACTGCGACTGGACGACCATCTGGATCCGGCGCCGGTTTTCCGCGCATGACCGCCTTCACCGGGGCCACCGAAATCGCCGCCGCCATCGCCTCTGGCCGAACCAGCGCGACCGCGGTGATCGGTGAATGCCTGGAGCGGATCGATCGGCTGAACCCGGCGCTGAACGCGTTCACCGCTGTGACCGCCGATCGTGCTCGTGCCAAGGCTGCAGCCATCGACGCGTCCGGTGCGAAGTCCGGGCCACTGGCCGGGGTGCCGTTCGCGGTGAAGAACCTGATCGATGTCGCCGGCCTGCCGACCCTGGCCGGGTCGAAGATCAATCGCGACCATCCCCCCGCGGCCGCCGACGCGCCGCTGATTGTCCGCCTGGAAGCGGCCGGCGCGATTCTGGTAGGCGCGCTGAACATGGGCGAATACGCCTACGATTTCACCGGCGAAAACGCCCATGACGGGCCGTCGCGCAACCCGCACGACACGACGCGAATGGCCGGCGGGGCCTCCGGCGGTTCGGGCAGCGCGGTGGGTGGCGGACTGGTCCCGCTGGCGCTGGGTTCCGACACCAACGGATCGATCCGAGTGCCAGCGTCGTTCTGCGGACTGTTCGGATTGAAAGCAACCTATGGACGCCTGACCAGGGCCGGCAGCTTCCCATTCGTTTCCAGTCTGGATCATCTGGGACCGCTGGCTCGGAACACCATCGACGTGGCGGTGGCCTATGACGCGATGCAGGGTTATGACGCTGCCGATCCGGTTTGTGTCGATCGCCCCGCCGAACCGGTCACCGGATTGCTGGACAATGGTATAGACGGGCTGCGCATCGCCTCGGCTG
>JAQGHW010000426.1 GCA_028291505.1 Rhodopila sp.
GCCCCTCAGAATGACGCTTCCGCTTCCATCGCCACATGCCCCGTCGCGTTACGTGCCCACAGCGCGACCCCACCCTTACCGTCCGGTGCCCCATGAACCGAGAACGGGGCAACATCAAACAGCGGACTGACCGCGCGGAACCGGAACGAAGCAACCGTCCGGTCGGTGTTCCGCCGCAACAAGTCGATCAGCAGCGTGGCAATCAACGGGCCATGCACGATCAACCCGGGATACCCCTCCGTCTCCGTCACGTAGCGGCGATCGTAGTGAATACGGTGGCTGTTGAAAGTCAAAGCCGAGTAACGAAACAACAGCGGATCGCTGGGGTGGATATCGCGGTGCCACGTATCGTCCGTCCGCACCGGGCGAGGTGTGGCCGGTGCTTCCCCCGGCTGCGGCAGATCCCGATAGACGATGTCGTGCTCTTCAACCAACGCCAAACCGTTCCCACCAGCGACTTCATGGCGAACCAGCACAAAGCACAACGCGCCGTTGCGGCCATGCTTCACCGTCACATCCTGCACAGTAGAAATCCGGGTAATCGCCTCATCAACCCTTAGCGGCTGATGGAACACAAACCGACCGCCAGCCCACATGCGGCGCGGCAGCGGCACCGGCGGCAGGAACCCACCACGCGCCGGGTGCCCGTCCGCCCCGAGCACCGACTGTCGCGCGGTAGGCAGAAAGTACAGCCAGTGCCACAGCGGCGGCAAAGCGTCGCCGGCCACCGGCGCCGGATCGTCCCGATCCAACGTCGCGGACAACGCCGCAATCGGAAAACGCGTGACCTGATCATGCAGCGTTTCCTGCTTGCCGATCCAGGAACGCAAATGATCAACGTCCAGCTCGGTCATTTCAGCAGATCCTTCGCGGCAGCCCGCGCACGCACAGCCCCCTCACGAGCCATGTCCGCACACAGTCCGGTATATCCAGTCGGGTCGAGCAGGCCATTGATCTGTTCCGCGGTCATATGCGCCGTCACCCGCGTATCCGCGGCCAGCAATGATCCAAACGACTTCCCCTGCACGAACGCGTCCTGTGCGGCGTCATACACGGCGTCATGCGCATGCTGCCGCCCGATCGCCGCGCCGAGGTCCAGCATCACCGCCTCGGCCATGATCAATCCGCCGCCAAGGTCAAGATTGGCACGCATCCGCGCGGGATCCAGACGCAGGCCGCGCATCACCTCGGTCAGCCGGCTAAGCATATCACCCGTTGCGATACACGCACGAGATTCCGCTGTATCCATCATCAAACTCGTGGTCCGGTCCGCTTCATGCTCGGTGGTCATCGCCTCCAGCGCCAACGGCACCTGAGACCGGATTTCGGCAGCGGCGGCGATGATGTCCTGGCACAGCTTCGGATTTCGTTTCTGCGGCATCGTGGAGCTGCCAACCGTTCCAGGCGGGACGGGTTCCTCAACCTCGCCAAATTCAGTCTTCATCAACGTGTAGATCTCACGGCCAACCTTTCCGCACGTAGCGGCAAGCAGGCCCAGAAGCACGATATTTTCCGCCAGATGATCGCCGATGGCACGCGACGGCACCGTCATCGACCCCAAACCGAGTAGACGACCAATCCCTTGTTGCACCAGCGGTCCGTTCTTGCCAAGCGAGGCATAGGTCCCTGCCCCGCCCCCCAGCATCGCAACGAACAACCGAGGCGCCGCCTGCCGGAACCGCTCCACATGGCGCAGCAGTTCGTCGATCCACACCGCGACCTTGTAGCCGAAGGTGGCAGGAACAGCATGCTGACCGTGAGTGCGCCCGGCGATCGGCATGTCCGCGCCCCGCTCGGCCAACTCGGCCATCGAGGACAGGATCTCTCCGATTTGCCCCAGGAACACGCCGTGCGCCTGGCGCAACACCAGCAGGTCACCGGTTTGGGTGATGTTCTGGGTGGTTGCACCCCAGTGAACCCAGCCGCCATGCGGATCGCCGACAATCCGGCTGAGCTCCCAAACCAGCGGAACGATCGTGTGGCCGGTGCGCGCCAGCCCTTCGTCGATCCTGGCACGATCCATCTTCTCGAGTCGGGCTGCACCCGCGATTGCATCGGCGGCGGCGGCTGGAATGATCCCGAGTTCAGCCTGCGCCTGCGCCAAGGCGACCTCGACGTCCAACCAGGCCTGCCACCGGTTTTCCAGACGGTACAGCGCGCGAATACCCGGGTCTGCCACCCGCGTCGCGGTCGGTAACGTGTCGCTCATGGCGTTCCCCCAGCCTTCTGGACCCCAGCCCCTACGACGCGGGCATAAAGTCGACGATGAATTCGCTGCCGCCGTAGCCGGCCTCTTCCGGGATCCGCAACAGGCGCTTGGTCCCCTCCAGTTTCGTGCCCTTCGGCAGCACCGTCACGACGGTCGCGGCGCGCGCCGTCTCCATCGCTTCGCGCACGGTGCCGGCTCGGCCAAGCTTTTCCAGATTCTTGGCCGTGGCGAAAACCAGCTTGAAGCGCCCCGCCTCGGTGTCCGTCAGCGCCTGCGCAGGGGTAATCCAGACCGATTCCACCGCCTCGCCGCCATCATGGACCGCCAGGTGTGCGGGGGGCGCCTCGGCCAGGAAGAAATGCGTGTCGTATCGCTTCGGCTGCTGCGACGGGGTGATCCAATGCGCGAAATGCACCAGCAGATCGGGCGCCGGCTGCAGGCCCTCGGATGCCAGCACCGCATCGAACCCGATGGACCCCGCGTTCAGCGCCGCACGATGCTGATCCTCCAGCCGCTTCAGGGTGGCAGCATCGATCAGCTCATCCGATCCGCACGGCCGGGCCAGCAAAACCCCAGACTCTTCAAAGGTCTCCCGGATCGCGGCGATGCGGAAGGCGAGCGTCTCGGTATCCAGCCCATCCGGGTTCGGGCAATCCCCCGCCGAGAGGTCATGATCCGACTCCTCCACCCGGCCGCCGGGGAAGACCAGGGCTCCGCCGGCAAAGGCGATCGCATGATGGCGCACCATCATAAAGACCTCGATACCGGCCTGCCCGTCGCGCAGCAGCATGATTGTGGCGGCGGGTCGGGCAGTGGCTTCCATGATCGGTTCCTATCGAAATCTCGTCCGGCAGGGTTTAGCCAACTGTCGCGAGGTGGTCACGCCTCCGATCAGCAGCGCAACCGGCGAATCAGCTCCATTGCGTTGGCCGGCGCACGAACCTTCTTGTCATTGTCGAAGAACATGAACACGTCCCGCTTGCGCGCCCGAGCTTTTCCGTTGATCCGTTCAGCGTCCTCGGGCTCCTCGCCGCTGGCCCAGGCCTTGATCCGGCGCGCCCATTCGTCCAGCGCGGCATTGTCGTACCCGCTGGCATAAAGTTCCTGTGATCCGTGCAGCCGGCAGTAAACAAAGTCGGATGTGACATCCATCAGGCGCGGCCATTCCACCGAGTCGGCGCAGACCAAAGCGACATCGTAGGCACGCAGCAAGTCGATGAACGCCTGGCACCGGAAGCTGTCATGCCGGATTTCGAAGGCGTGGCGCATCGGGCGCCGTATGTCGACGTCCAGCCAAGCCGGCGCCCGCAGCTTGCCGTCGTGTTTTCGTCCCAGCCCAGCCGCGTGGCCCATGTCGTGCGGCAACATCTTCAGGAACGGCTCGATCCGGGCGGGATCGAAGCGGAAATTCGGCGGAAACTGCCACAGGATCGGCCCCAGGTGGACGCCCAGCCGCAATACGCCGGAGGCCAGGAAGTTGGCCAGCGGCACCTGCGGTTCGCGCAACCGCAGCATATGAGTGATGTAGCGCGGCCCCTTGACCGCGAACATAAAGTCCGTCGGCACCTGCTCCGCCCAGTTTCCAAACGCGTTCGGGGTTTGCATGCCGTAGAACGTGCCGTTGATCTCGATGGTGCGAAACTGGCTCGCGGCGTAGGCAAGCTCCTGCTCGCGCTTCACCTCCTTCGGATAGAAAACGCCGCGCCAGGGGGCATAGGTCCAGCCGGAGATGCCGACGCGGATGATGCCGGCTCTCAATGCCTCACCACATGGTTGAACTGGGTCGTCCACGGTACACAGTTGCTTCCGCGCGAAATCGCGGCTGAGGCGATAAGTGCACCCTGGGGATAGTTTACTTAAGTGAAACGCGCGTCATCAACGCTGGCGTTACTCCGCGACGGCCAGCACCGCGGCGCGCGGCGTGATCCGCAGCACCAGCATCGAAGCCATCAGGCAGGCCAGGCCGCTGGCAATGAACGCCATCAGGTAGCTGCCGGACAGGCTGCGAACCGCACCGGCCCCAAACGCTGCCATGGCGCCCCCCACCTGATGCGCGGCGAAGATCCACGATACGATCACCGGTGCGTCGCGGCGGCCGAAGACTTCGTTGGTCAACGCAAAGGTCGCCGGGCCGGTGGCGACCCAGTCCAACCCGTAGAACACCGAAAAAATCGTCAGGCTGACCGAGTCGAAGCCGCTGAACGGCACGATCACCAGGGACAGGCCACGCAGCCCGTAATACCAGAACAGCAAGATTCGCGGGCTGTAGCGGTCGCACAGCCAGCCGGAGGCCGTGGAACCGATCAGGCTGAACATCCCGATCACGGCGAGGATCGAGGCGCCGTTCATCGGACTGATGCCGTTATCCGCGCAATAGGAGATCAAATGCGTGTTGATCAGCCCGTTGGTGGAGAACCCGCACACCCCGAACGTCAGGCACAACAGCCAGAAATCCATCGACTTCGATGCTCGGGCCAACGCGCCGAACGCCACGGCGAACGGGTTGCCGCCCTCGAACGCAGGGATCGGCACGACAGCGGACCCGCCATAAGCCGGCAAGCCGACCGAGGCCGGGGATTCCGGCAGCAGCAACAGCACCATCGGGATGACAAGGGCAATCGCCGCGGTCATCGTGATGGACACGCCCTGCCAGCCGTAGTGCTGAACCAGCAGCGCCAGCAGCGGCAGGAAAATCAACTGCCCGGCCGCGTTGGCTGAGGTCAGCAATCCCATGGCCAGGCCGGCGCGTCGGATGAACCAACGGTTCGCGATCGCCCCCGCGAAACCAACCGCTCCGGCACCGGACCCGATGCCGACCATCAGGCCCCAGGTCAGGAACAGCTCCCACGGCTGGGTCATGAAGGTCGACAGGGCGGTGCCGGCCATCAGAATGGTGAGGCACCCGATCATGGTGCGCTTCAGGCCGATGACCTGCATCAGGCCGGTGAGGAACGGGCCGGTGACACCGAGCAGGATGATGTTCAGCGAGACGGCACCGGAGATTGTCGAGACGTCCCAGCCAAAGGCCTTCTGCAACGGCACGATCATGACGCCGGGCGCCGCCCTGACACCGACACCGGCCAGCATGGAGGTGAACACCACCGCCAGGGTTATCCAGGCATAGTGGAAGCGTCCGGAGCAGATATTTGCGAGACGTCTCTTGATCATGCGGGAATCTTTTTGCGTGGCCGCCAAATTGTAGAACGAATTTTCTACCAATGGGTAGGCGCCACGCATTGCAGTGCGCGCATGGCTGGTGGTCCCGGATCGACCGAGATCACGCAATTCGGTCCGGCGGTTGGGGAAACCGGCGACTACCGCCAGTGCAGCAGCCGCTCCGCCGCCGCGCGCATATCTTCCTCCGGCCCGCAATAGCTGAACCGCACGAACCGGTTGCCGCGCGTGCGGTCGAAATCCACACCGGGACTGACCGCCACCCCGGCCTCTCGCAGCATGCGTGCACAGAAGGCGGCGCTGTCATTCGACCGGTCGCTGATATCGGCGAACAGATAGAACGCGCCCTCCGCGGGGGACAGACGGCCAAACCCGGCAGCCGGAAGTGCCGTCAGCAGATGATCGCGCGACCGGCGGTAGCGGGCGATGTTGGCCTGCAGTTCCTCATGGCAATCGAACGCCGCTTCCGCCGCGATCTGGGAAATATAGGGCGCGCTGATGAACAGGTTCTGCGCCAGGCACTCGACCGGACGCGCCAGATCGGGCGGCAGCACCAGCCAGCCGATCCGCCAGCCGGTCATCGAGAAGTATTTGGAGAAACTGTTCACCACTACGGCGCTGTCGCTGAACTGCGCCGCCGACGCGATCGGACTGTCGTAGTTCAGGCCATGATAGATCTCGTCGCTGATCAGCCGCACACCATTGCGGTCGCACCAGACAGCGATGGCGGCCAGTTCATCGGCATGCAGCATCGTGCCGGCCGGATTGCACGGGCTGGCGACGATCATGCCGTCGGGCGGCGGATCCAGCCGCTCCAGCATCGCGACGCTGGGTTGGAAGCGGGTCTCCAGACCGGCTTCGAGGATCACCGGAATCATGCCAAGCGCGGTCAAGATGTTGACGTAGGGCGGGTAGAAAGGTGCTGCCAGGGCGATACGGTCACCTGGATCGAACGCCGCGAGGAACGCCAGCGGAAACGCTCCCGATGCGCCAACGGTCACCGCGATTCGCTCGATCGGCAGTTTTACGCCATACCAATCCGCGGCGTGTGAAGCGATCCGTTGGCGCAGCGATCGGAGGCCAAACGCCTCGGTATAGCCGAGCGGATGGCCGGAGCGGAGGGCGGCCTGCGCGGCGGCGACGGCACCGGCCGGGGCGCCGGTTCCAGGCTGGCCGACCTCCATGCGGATGACGGGCGGCGCACCGGGCGGCAGCGAGGCCTGGCGTGCATTGGCGGCGGAAATCACATCCATCACCAGGAATGGCGGCGCCGAGGCGCCCTTGCCGATCTTCAGCGCCATCGGATCAGTTCCGTCCCCAAACGCCATGTGTCATCACCGGACGCCGCCTGCTGGCCGAAAGCCATTGGTCCCATCATTCCTGCCATTGAATGGTGCTGGCCAGGATCTTCATCTGATCACCCTGCTCCGTTCCCGCTATGGTGACGATGCATGGTTTCGCCACGCCCGTGCATTTTCGCAAGCGCCGAACTTCCTCCTGCGGCAGGTTCGACACGATCACACGAACCCGTTCCTTCGGTCGTGCGCCGCTGCCCATTTCGCAGAACGAGGCGTTGCAGACGATGCGGCCCGGTCCAACGGTCGCGGGAGCCGCCCTTTGAGCCGCCGCCGGAGCCACCAACGCCGCCGTGGCGAAACCAGCCGCAAGCAGCGCGCCGGCCGCCTGTTGCACGGCACGCCGTCGGATCAGTTCGCGCCCAACGCCAGCCCGAAGCCACGTGGATCGTTTGCCCAGCCGCACCGGCCGTTCTCCCCTGGCAGATACCCCCCGCAGGCGATGACGTTGGCGCGCCCTGGATCGGGGACCGGCGTGCTCATCGGGCGGTTGGTCTTAAGCGTGTTGATCAATGCGACGGCGGCTGCCAGCGGCGCTCCGGCCTGGCCCGAACCGCCGACAGCGGCTCGGAAAGCCTTGATGTGGTCGTTCCACACGATGGCCGCCGACAGCAATGGAGGTGGAACGGCGGACGGCGAGGCAGCGGCCAGGAAGCCGAGGCCAGGCATCATCCGGCCTGTGCCGAACAAATTGTTCATGGTCAACGCGCACGCCACCGCATTGCCGGACCGATCCATGGTCACGAAGCTCGTGGAGGCCGGGAACAGGGTCGGTCCCGCCGCGGGCAGGTCGCGCGCCGCCAGAACCGCGGCCGGCGTGATGCCGCCGGCGCGATATCGGGCAGCAACCGCCAGGGACGAGGCCATCGCGCCGGACAAATCGTTCGGATTGTCGGCCAGAACGTTGAACGCGGCCTCGGTCGCAAGGCCGCCATCCACCGGCGGCGGCAGAAACGCCACCTTGTCGTTATGGAAGTCCTGGATCAGCGGCAGGGTCAGCTTCGGTAGCGCCCCACGCAGGTCGGAGAACTGGATTGGACCGCCGATATCACCCGAAACCTGGGCGATCCGGTGGGCCAACACCCCCTGATACATGTCGCCAACGCCCGCGGTGCGAATCTGCGCGAGCGTCGAACCAAGGTCTGGCTGCCGCAGGAGCTGGCCCTCGGTCAGGGGAACGCCATCATGGCTGAACACCGCTCGTGCGCCGGGATCGGCCAGCAGTGGACCAGACACCAGCGTCAGGTCGTTGGCCAACGCCCGTGACGTTGGCACACCGGAGCGTGCCAACAGTTCCGCCGCCGTCACCATCGCCTCGAACGATTGGTTGCCATAGCGGGCCTGCAGCAGGAACAGGCCGCGCGCCATCATCGGCACCGCCGCCGGCCGGTCCGCGTTGGCGCCAGATGTGCTGGGGGCGAGCGGGGCGAACATCACCGCCTCCGGCACGCCCTTGGCGGGTGACTTGGCGTCTGGGGCATAGGCGATGCAGGCGCCACCACCGCCCAATCCGGCGCGGGACGGGTAGGTGACCGACAAGGTCAGACCCACGGCGACCGCAGCGTCCGCGGCCGTGCCACCGGCGGACAGGATCTCTCGGCCCGCGAGGACAGCGCGCGGTTCGTCGGCCACCACGCCGCCGAGGAATCCGGCCACATAGCCTGGCTGGCCGGCCGGCGGGCCGCCTTTTCCGAGCACGCTGTCGGCAACGCCGCTGACAGTGGAGCAGCCGGGCAGCAGTGTCAGCAAGGCAAGGAAAGCCCGCGCCGGCATCAGCCGCTGTTTCTGCAGGGCGCCACGCAACCGCCAAGCCTTGACCAACCCGACGCCCTTGACCAACCCGACGCCCTTAGCCAACCCGTCGCCCGTGGCCAGCCTATTGACGGACAGCCGCGCCGAAGCCTGCGGTAAACCAATCATCTTGCCGCGACGCATTCCATCCATCCTGTCGGTCTCGCCAGTCATCGGGTTCGTCCCGCTGGGTCGCCCCAGTGGGATGCCAAGTCTATCAATCGCCGATCCACCGGACCGCGTCTCGTTGTTGCGGGACGGTGCCATAAACGGCTTCGCCATCAGCGGCAACCGCGAGCGGCACTTTGACTTGCAACGAATGGTATTCCCGGGCTTAACCGAGGCGCCCACGGAAACCATCGCATGCGCCAAGGACCCAAAGATGACCAGCCGTTTCATCCCCGTGACCTTTACCTTGAGCCTGATCCTGTCGCTCCTACCGTGGGCGACTGGCGCGCAAGGCGCCGAATTCACGGCGGCACAGCGGGTGGAGATCGTCGCCATCGTGCGCGACGCCCTGAAACAGGACCCGTCGATCCTGCGCGACGCGGTCGTTGCCCTGCAGGCGGATGAGGGCGAACGCAGCCAGGAAGCCACCCGCTCCGCCATCGTCCAGTCGCGGAATCAACTGGTGACCCAAGCCGACCCGGTGGCCGGCGACCCGAATGGCGACGTGACGATTGTCGAGTTCTTCGACACCCGCTGCCCCTATTGCCGCAAGTTGGAGCCGGTGATGGACAGCTTCCTGACACAGGACCACAGGGTTCGCCTGGTCTACAAAGATCTGCCCATCCTCGGCCCGGCCAGCGTTCTGGGTACCAGGGCGCTGCTGGCGGCACAGCGGCAGGGTGCGTACGGCCAGATGCGGGAAGCAGTGATGAAGTTGCCGCCGGACACCACGATCCCCCAGATCGAGGCATCCGCCCGAGCGCTCGGGCTCGATTGGCCACGCATGGCGCGGGACATGGACGATCCGGCGGTGCAGGCGCGAATCGATGCGAATCTGAAGCTGGCCCATGACCTGGGGATTCAGGGGACGCCGGCGCTTGTGATCGGCAACGACCTGGTGCCGGGCGCGGTAGAATTGCCCGCACTGCGCAAGGCGGTGGCCGACGCGCGGCACGAGTAGCAGCGCAAAGCGCGGTGGCGGCCACATGCCTTACCGATCGCCGAAATGGGGCCAATTGATGATTGACAGCCTTCCCCCCGCGTCAAGCCATAATAAAACGCCCGATCCCGGAGGTTTGGATCCGCGACGCACCAGGCGCATCCCGACTCGATCGCACGGACCGAGAGGGCATCCAATGACGCGCTATCGGTCTGATGCGTTCAGGCTTCCGGCCCCGGAATGAAGCAAAGGATGCCGTGCACCGGTGTCCAGCATACGACCGCACGCCCAGTGGGATTCTCTGAGCGGTGGATCACTTTGTCGGCCAACACCTCAAGCCACTTGCCGTTGATCATTGCCTCGTAATGGTCGCCGGTCGATCGGAAGTCGGTGGGACGACAAGCGGTCCGCCCGTTCGACAAAGAGTCGCTACTTCGCCGGGATAAAGTCACGACCGATTGCGTCGGCCGCACCATCGCGGCAATCGTTCGCCACAAGACCGCGGCCTGATATCGGCGCGTCGCCTTCCGACCCTATTGGCGGGGCACCCTACCCCACCTTCCTGAATTTACGCAGCGAACGCAGATTGTCGGGCCTCGGCTGATTCGGGAAGGTCTGCGGCCAGTTGGTCCAGGAAACCTCGCCCACATAAATATCGCCGTGCCTGTCCACACACAGGCCGTGCGGCGACAGGAACTGATCGACGCCAAGCCCCGGCCCCAGGCCCCCCAGCCGAGACAACCGCTTGCCGGTATGATCGACGATCGTAACCCGAGGCCCCAGATTCGGAACGTTCCGATTCACCGGTTGGGCCGGTCCTATTTCACCTATGTAACAGACTGGGCATTTGCCCGGCGGCATGAACAGTCCGCTCGGCCGGTGCAGATTGTTCCACTGTGTCTCGTATTTGCCGTTGCCGTCGAATATCTGGACGCGATGATTCTCCCGGTCCGCGACATAGACCCAGCCATCCGCATCGCAGGTGATGTTGTGCACGATGTTGAACTCGCCGGGGTCGGTACCGGGTCCGCCCCAGGACATCAGCAGCTTACCATCCGGCGAATACTTGTGAACCCGAGCATTGCCGTAGCCATCGGAAATATAAAGGTCCCCGTTTGGCGCCATCGCGGTATGCGTGCAGCGGTGGAATGGTTCGCCGCTCATATACGGCGCGGGTTTGCCGGGAACGCCAAGTGTGAGGAGGATCTTGCCGTCCAGAGTGCATTGGCGGACCGTGTGGTCCGCGTCATCGGTCAACCACAAGGTCTCATCCGGAGCGACAAAAACCCCGTGCGCCCGGGGGAAAACGCCCTCACCCCAGGAACGCAGGAAATTGCCGTCGCGATCGAACACGATCATCGGATGTTCGCCACGGTTGAAGACGTAGACATTGTCTTTGCTGTCCACGCCGACGCCGCCGATCTCCTTGAACGACCAGCCGGACGGTAGTTTCGCCCAGTCGTCGACCGGTTCGTAGATGTAGTCACCACTGCCCAAGGTTACCATGTTCGTTTCCCTGTTCTTCTGTCGCAGAAACTCGTCCCCGATCGCCCCTATCCGACCTTTCTGAACTTGCGCAACGACCGCAGATCGTCAGGCATCGGGTCCTTCGGAAACAGTTGCGGCCATTGCGTCCACGACACTTCCCCGACATAGATGTCGCCCCGGCTGTCGACACATAATCCATGCGGTGACAGGAACTGATCCGCGCCCAGTCAGTCGCAAAGCCCTCCAAGCCTTGCCAGATGTTTGCCGGTATGATCGACAATCGTTACCCGAGGACCCAGATTCGGCGCGTCCCGGTTAACCCGCTGCACCGGACCCAGTTCTCCAACGTAACAGACAGGACATTTCCCGCTCGGCATGAATATGCCACACGGCCGATGCAGATTGTTCCACTGCGTCTCATACTTGCCGTTGCCGTCGAACACCTGGACACGGTGATTCTCACGGTCCGCGACGTA
>JAQGHW010000431.1 GCA_028291505.1 Rhodopila sp.
GACGCCAACGAAACGCTGGCCGCTCAGCGTGATCATGCTCTAACCCGGGCCGTTCGGCTTCAGGCGCTCTTTTTCATGATCTCGTCCGCGACATTGCGCGGCACCGGATCGTAGTGATGGAACTGCATGGTGAAGGACGCGCGGCCCTTCGTCATCGACCGCAAGTGAGAGATATACCCGAACATCTCCTTCAGCGGCACATGTGCCCGCACGATCACCGTTGATCCGGAACTCTCCTGGTTCTGGATCTGCCCGCGGCGGCGATTGAGGTCGCCAACCACGTCGCCGACATGATCCTGCGGCGTGGTGACTTCCACGTCCATGATCGGCTCCAGGATGATCGGACCGGCCAGTTTCATGCCCTCCCGGAAGCAGGCCTTGGCGGCGATTTCGAACGCCAGGGCGGACGAGTCGACGTCGTGGTATTTGCCGTCGATCAGGGTGTACTTGAAGTCCACCGTCGGGAATCCAGCCAGCACGCCGGTATCGGCCTGCACCCTGATGCCCTTTTCCACCGCCGGGATGTATTCCTTCGGCACCGAACCACCGACGACCTTGTTCTCGAACTGCACACCGACGTTCCGCTCCAGCGGCTCGAAGATGATCTTGACCTCGGCGTACTGACCCGACCCGCCAGATTGTTTCTTGTGAGTATAGGTCTCGGTATGCGCCTTGGAGATCGTTTCACGATACGCGACCTGAGGCGCGCCAATGTTGCAGTCGACACCATATTCACGGCGCAGGCGATCGATGATGATCTCCAGGTGCAGTTCGCCCATGCCGGACAGGATGGTCTGGCCGGTTTCCTGGTCGGTGCGCAGCCGCAAGGACGGATCCTCGCCGGCAAGCTTCTGCAGGCCGAGCGTCATTTTCTCGACGGCTTCCTTGGTGCGCGGCTCGACCGAGATGTCGATGACGGGCACCGGGAAGGCCATACGCTCCAGGATCACCGGGTCGTCAGCGGAGGCCAAAGTGTCGCCGGTCCCGGTGTCCTTCAGGCCGACGAAGGCGGCGATGTCACCGGCCTCGACTTCCTTGATCTCGGCGCGCTTGTCGGCGTGCATCTGGAACATCCGGCCGATGCGCTCACGATGATCCTTCGTGGTGTTCATCACCGTGTCGCCCGACTTCAGCGTGCCGGCGTAGACGCGGACGAAAGTCAGCGTGCCGTACTTGTCGTTGATGATCTTGAATGCCAGGCCGGCGAACGGCGCCTTCGGGTCGGCCTTGATCCGGCGGCGGTGGGCGATGTGGTCTTCGTCGTCGCCTTCTTCCACTGCGACGGCGATGCCGGGCACGTCGATTGGCGACGGCAGGTAATCGATCACCGCGTCCAACAGCGGCTGCACACCCTTGTTCTTGAACGCGGTGCCGCACAGGACCGGGCGGAACGTGCCGTCGATCGTGCCGCGCTTGATGCAGCGCTTCATCGTCTCGATCGAAACGTCGCCTTTGTCGAAGTACTCCTCCATCGCCTTCTCGTCGACCGACAGGGCGGTGTCGAGCAGGGTCTGCCGGTGGGTGGCCACCAGCTCATTCATGTCCTCGGGGATGTCCTCATAATGGTACTTGGCGCCGAGTTCGCCGCCTTCCCAGATGATGGCCTTCATCTCGACCAGGTCGACGACGCCGAGGAACCCGTCCTCCACGCCGATCGGCAGTTGCAGCGGCAACGCGACGATGTCCAGCTTTTCCAGCAACGTGTCGAACGCGCGGTAGAAGTCCGCACCGGTCCGGTCCAGCTTGTTGATGAAGATGATGCGCGGCACGTTGTAGCGATCGGCCAGGCGCCAGTTGGTCTCGGACTGCGGCTGCACGCCGGCCACGCCCTCGATGATGAAGATCGCGCCGTCCAGCACGCGCAGGCTGCGGTTCACCTCGATGTTGAAATCGATGTGGCCGGGCGTGTCGATGATGTTGATGCGGGTGTCTTTCCACTCACACGTCACCGCGGCGGAGGTGATCGTGATGCCACGCTCCCGCTCCTGTTCCATGTAGTCGGTCGTGGTGTTGCCGTCGTGGACCTCACCGATCTTGTGGGACACACCGGTGTAATACAGGATCCGCTCGGTCGTCGTGGTTTTTCCCGCGTCGATATGCGCGGTGATACCGATGTTTCTAATTCTATCGAGCGGCGTAACAGACACGGCAAACCTCCATCAACAACCCAGCGGGCAACGATCTATCGAGCAACAACCCAGCGGGTCCCAACCCAGCGGGCAACCATCAAACGGGCGGGCAAATTAGAAAGGGCGCGAGACCCATTGCTGGATCCGGGGAAACCCCGCGCGCCCGCCCACAGGTACCGGCCGAACGCTTGCCCGGTGATATGGTGCGGGAAATGCGGCACAACGAGCGTTTTTGCAAGTGCGAATTCGGTGCGCGCGGTGCATAGCGGAAAACCACACCCTGCGCCCACGCCCTGCGCGGTGATCTTCCAGACAGTTTATCACACTCTGACACAAGCCACACGAGTAGGGTTGCTGGTGTGGACCTTCGTACCGCTCAGGCTCTCGTCCGTTTCGGCCTTGGCCGCCGAGCCGCCGAACCGCTGCCGTCCGATCCGGCGGGGTGGCTGCTGGACCAGCTTGACCAGCCGGACCCGACCCGCTTCGACGACTCGCCGACCACGGCGAAGGGCCTGGCGGCGCTGCGTGAAGATCGTGCGACAAAGCCTGCGCCCGGCGAGTCGCGTGCCGCTGCCCTGTTCAAGGAGCAGGCCGCCGCGCAACTGGCGAACGCGGTGACCACCCCTGCCCCGTTCCGTGAGCGGCTGGTCTGGTTCTGGACCAACCATTTCGTCATCTCCCGGCGCCAGGGGGCCTGTGCCGCCGTCGCGGCCGCTTTCGTGGAGGAAGCGATCCGGCCGCATGTCACCGGCCGCTTCGGCGACATGGTCCTGGCGGTGATGCGCCATCCGGCGATGCTGCTGTATCTGGACAACGCAGGCTCCTTCGGGCCGGACAGCCCGCTCGGGCAGAAGACCCACCGCGGCCTGAACGAGAACCTGGCCCGCGAGTGCATGGAACTGCACACCGTCAGCCCGCTGGCCGGGTACACCCAGGCCGACGTGACCTCCTTCGCCAAGATCCTCACCGGCTGGTCGATCGACCTGAAAGCCGACCCGCCCGGGTTCCGTTACCGCCCCTTCGCCCACGAACCGGGCGTCCAGACGTTGCTGGGGCAGCCGTTTCCGCCCGATGAGGGTGGCGGTGTCGCGGCCCTGGCGTTTCTGGCCGATCATCCCGCGACCCACCGCTTCCTCGCCACCAAGCTGGTGCGCCATTTCGTCGCCGACGATCCACCGCCCGACGCGGTCCGCACGATCGAGGCGGTGCTGCGCGACACCAAGGGCGACCTGGGTGCGGCGTCGGCGGCGCTGGTCAACTTGGATGGGGCCTGGGAACCCGGCACCAAGCTGCGCTCGCCGATGGACTATCTTGTCGCCAGCGTCCGCACGCTGGACATCGCACCCGACCAGATCCCGATGATGGGCATCCTGGGCGGCCTGGGACAGCCGCTGTGGACCGCCCCGGCGCCGAACGGCTGGCCCGATCGCGCCGCCGACTGGGCCGCGCCCGAGGCAATGTTGCGCAGGATCGACTGGGCCAGCGGTTTCGCCGGCCGCGTCGGCGACCGCAATGTCATTGAGGTGGCCGACAATGCACTCGGGCCCCTGCTTCGACCGGAAACCCGGGAGGCGGTCCACCGAGCGGGATCGCGCAGGGACGCGATGACGCTGCTGCTGACCAGCCCCGAATTTCAGCGGCGTTGATTTGCATGAACATTTCCCGCCGCACCGCCCTGCTCGGTATCGCGACCAGCTTCAGCATCGGGCGCACGACCCTGGCGCTGGCGTCGGCGCCGACCGACAGGCGGATGGTCGTGGTCATCCTGCGCGGTGCGCTGGATGGCATGGCCGCCGTGGTGCCCTATGGCGACCCGGGTTTGGTCGGCCTGCGAGGGGAGATTGTGCCGCCCGCGCCAGGTCAGCCGGATGGGTTGCTGGACCTCGGCGGATTTTACGGCCTGCATCCCGCGCTGGCCGGCGTGCATGATATGTATCAGGCGAACCAGGTGCTGGTGGTGCACGCAGTTGCCGGTTCCTACCGGGTGCGCAGCCATTTCGAGGCACAGGATTACCTGGAGTCCGGCGCTGATCACCGGATGACCAGCGGCTGGCTCAATCGTGCGGTCGCGGCTTTGCCGCCGACGGGCACGCAGCGGCCGGAGGGGGACGCCCTCGCTGTCGGCGTGTCCGTGCCGCTGCTGCTGCGCGGACCGGCGCGGGTGTCGAACTGGGCGCCGCACGGGTTTTCCCAGCCGGCGCCGGATCTGTACGCGGCGATCGCCGCACTCAACCAGGATGACGCGATCCTCGGGCCGGCGATCGAGGAAGGTCTGCGCGCCCGCGGTTTCAGCACCTCCGTGATGGCCGGGGAGGACGAACCGAAGGACAAGAATGCGTTCGCGACGCTGGCTCGGTCGGCGGGGGAGATGCTGGCCGCGCCGGGTGGTCCGCGCATCGCCGCGCTGGAGATCGGCGGATGGGATACCCATACCGGGCAGGCCAATCGTTTGACGAGGCCGCTGAAGCAGCTCGATGCAGGGTTGGTCGCACTGAAGACCGCGCTGGGACCGGCCTGGGCGCAGACCGCGGTGCTGGTGATGACGGAGTTCGGCCGCACCGCTCGGGTGAACGGGACGAAGGGTACCGACCATGGGACCGGGACGGTCGCCTTCGTGGTCGGCGGCGTGGTGGCCGGCGGGCGGGTGCGGGCGACCTGGCCGGGACTGGGACCGGACCAGTTGTTTGAGAACCGCGATCTGGCGCCCACCACGGATCTGCGGGCGGTCGCCAAGGGGATGCTGGCCGCACATCTGGGTCTGGATGGCGGTGCGCTGGGGCGGGTGTTCCCCGGTAGCGATGGCGTTGGCCCGATGGCGGGGCTGATCCAGGTGTGACTGTTCCGATCAGAGTCCGGCGATGTGCGGACCCGGTAGGGCATGTCCGGGCCACGCCCTGATAATTTCGGCCTTAGTACCCCACTGCGGAGAAGCGTACATGAGGCGACCACGATTTACCGCGTGAACCGCCGATTGATCCAAAGCCCACGTATCGCGCTTCGATACCAGGCGACGCCCAGGAACGATTGCTCCAGTTGTTGGAGCACCCGCCACGCCGGTGCCATGCTTGGCTGCCGGACGCCGCCTCGGCGAAGGCAGGCCGCTCGTTACGATTAAGCCCTGCCGCAGCACAGTAATCAATCGGACACGGAGTCGCGCGGAGTTCGCAGGGAGTTGCACGGAGAAAGGACTCGGGCGCTTTGCGCTGTTGGTTTGTCTTTCGCGACCTATCCCCACGGGCGCGGGCCCGCTCGCCGACCCCGCGGTATGACATTGGTTGCGGCCCCGCCGCGCGTTCGGTATCTCCATGCCAACTAAAATGGGGGCCAACTAAAATGGGGAGCGAGATGTCGGGCGGGAACTGGTCAAAGCTTACGCTGGTCGCACTGCTCCTGTCGTTTCTGCTGCCTCGTCAGGTATGGGCGGAGGCCGATACAGTGCGCATCGCTCAGCCGTATGGGTTGCTGTACTTGCCCAGCTACGTGGTCGTCGATCGGCATATGATCGAGGAGCGCGCGGCAGCCGCCGGCCTGGGGCCGATCAAGGTGACGCTGACGCGCCTGGCCAGCGGGCCGGCGGGAAGCGACATGATCCTGGCGGGCGATGCCGACCTGGCGATGGGCGGGTTTGGGCCGGCCTTGACGCTGTGGGACAAAACCCGAGGTGCGCAGAAGGTGCGCGGGATGATGCCGCTGTGCAGCTCCCCGATGTTCCTGACCAGCACCGATCCGCGCATCCATAGCCTGAAGGATTTCACCGACAAGGATCGTATCGCGGTCAGTGCGATCAAGGTCACCGACCAGGCGATCACGCTGGAGATGGCGGCAGCAAAGGAGTGGGGTTGGGACCAGCGGTTCCGGCTCGATTCGCTGACCGTCGCGATGTCGAACCCGGACGGCCAGGCGGCCTTGCTAGGCGGCCTGAGCGAGGTGCGCAACCACGCAACGATCATCCCGTTCTCGATCGCGGAGCTGGAATCGGGCAAGGCGCATCTGGTGATGACCTCGGACGACGTGATGAGGCCGGGGGCGACGTCGGTTGTGGTGTATGCCTCCGCGCATTTCCATGATCCGAACCCGAAGCTGTATGCCGCGACCGCCCAGGCGTTCGAGGACGCGATCGACTGGATCAACGCAAACCCGCATGAGGCCGCGCAAATCTACCTGGCGCGGGAGTCCAGAAAGGAGGGCGTGGACTGGATCGAGCGGATGATCCGCGACCCGGCCCGCGTCAGCTTCAGCGCGACGCCTCGCGGCATGCAGGAGCATGCGGATTTCATGCACGAGGTCGGCACATTGAAGAACAAGGCAGACAGCTGGAAGGACCTGTTCTGGGAAAATATGGCGACCAAGGACGGTAATTAGGCGGCAACGTGTCCCCAACCAGAAAAAGTTTGGCAACCCGAAGAAGTTTGGCGAGATCAATCACTGGTAATCCAATCGTTGGCCGCTTTCACGTGCAGTTGGCCTGACAACACCGTTTACGGTCTGCAGGCGTTTCGAAGGATCGCGAGCCGCGCGCCCGAATCGCCGGTCGGCGCGTCGATGTCCGGATGTTCCGAAGCACGCTCAGGAAGCTGTAGACGCCCTCCAACGCGACGGGGTGTGGTGCAGCGGTCAATGCCACCAGGACCAGGGGCCACCAGGGGTGCCCGAAGGCCGGTGTGCGACGCCTAAGCGGGCATCAGCGGCGTGCCGAGGGTGCGGTGCATCGGGCTTCAAGATGCGCGATGCCAGGGTCGACAGCCGCCTGCCCGTGGGTATCATCGAAGCTGTAGATACTCGAGGCCAGACAATTTATCAGCACGGCATGCAATGCCTCGACCTGGCGCCCCCGGCCGATCAGCATGGCCCCGGGCTGAGCGAAGAGTCGACGATCGATCCCCCGGGTGACCCGCACCGCACCGCACGGCTTCGGGCAGGTCGCTGTGCTGGGGTGGCTGCACAGGTAGCCAGTTGCGTTGTTACCGATTATCCACGACCGCCAGATGATACGTTACATCTGTACAAGGTGCTCCCCTGTCTATCGCATTGCTCTATCTATAGTGACCGAGTCGCGCCGCCATCGATCGATGGTAGCGGCCTGGATGAAATCGGCCTTGACAGATGACAGATAAGCATCTGATTTCCCCCGGCACTCCGACTCGGGTGGTGCCGTGAGAGGACAGCAGCACCGCCAATGCCTGATCCCGGTGAAGACTATTTTCGTGCAACACTCGTTCTACATTTCGGGTGAAACGGTCTGTTGCAATCAATCCTGGGTTGATGGCGTTGACCCGGATACCCTGTTGTATGCCGATATCCACCATTGCTCTGATGACATTCAGCAAGGCGGCATTGACTGATCCTCCAATCGTGTACTCGGCGGGTTCCGGCGCGGGAACCGATCGCGACGATATTGACGATGCTGGCTTTGATAGAGCGCAAGTGCGGCGATAGAGCGCAAGTGC
>JAQGHW010000919.1 GCA_028291505.1 Rhodopila sp.
CTCATCCGCAGAACCAGCATGTCCCGAAAGACCGGACGCATCCGCTCGGTCCAAGCAGTATTCGCGGCCTTGCTCCAGGCATCAGACCGCGACACCCCGCCATCCCGGAGATGATACAGCGCCAGAAACCGCCGCTCCGACCCCGTATCCGTCGCGCGAAAACGCCGAGCGGACAGGACACCGGGGACGACGGCAAGCTGCGGCAGGTGTTCAGTGTCGTACCATTCGGTGAACTCGGCCTCCGCCGCCGGATCGATATTCATCGACGCCACCAGCAACGCCCCCGCACCGGGCGCCCCGGTCAACTCCCCCGGCACAAGCTGCTCACCCTCATACCGCATGATCCGCCGGCACATCCCGGTGACACGTTTGGTCCAGACCGACTGATTGCCCCCGCCGACGGCCCGATACGCCGGACTGCCCAGAACACCCGCACTGTCGAGGTCGTACGTCGCGACATGGACTTTCGGGTTCTCATCGTCGATCCACCGTTCCGCGTTGATGAAGCCGGGGACAGCCAGACGCTCCGGCACATGCTCCAGGTCGTACCAATCGTGAAACTCATCTTCATGCGCCGTCGAAAAATCGAACGCCATGAACAGCAGACCTTTGGCCATGCCCATTTCCTCCAATTGATCCTGGCACTCATCATGCCACGAGACCCGCCAGCGTTGCCAGTCCGCCCGGTTTGCGGCATGCAATTGAGCATGGTCGCGCCAAGCGGAACGTTCAGTGCGCGTGAATCATGCGATCAGGTAAACTGAATGGAGATCGTAAGAGCATGGCCTTTCTAACCGAACCAGAACCGGAGCGCGGCGCCAACCTGCCGGTGCTGCCCGGGATCAGCCGCATCGTCGCGAACAACCCCGGTCCGATGACCTATTTTGGCACCAACACCTACCTGATCGATACGCCGCAGGGCGTCGTCGTGCTCGATCCGGGTCCGGAAGGTCATCCGGAGCACATCGAGGCGATCCTGCGCCACACCGGTGGACAGATCGCGTTGATCCTGGTCAGCCACACCCACCACGATCATGTCGGTGCCGTTCCAGCTCTGCAGGAGGCCACCGGCGCGCCGACAGCCGGTTTCCGAACCAGCGCGATCCCCACCTTCGATCCCGACGTCAAGATCGACCACGGCGGAATGGTCGCCGGCATGCTGGCGCTGCACACCCCGGGACATGCATCCGACCACCTGTGCTTCGCGTTGCCCGCCACCAACGGCGAAAAGGTTCTGTTCAGCGCCGATCACGTGATGTCGTGGTCCACCAGCATCGTCAGCCCGCCCGGCGGCGACATGCGCGATTACTTCGCCAGCCTGAATCTGTTGCTTGAACGTGACGACGACGTCTTTCTGCCCGGCCATGGCCCGCCGCTGTATGACCCGCGCAACCTGGTGCGCGCCATGCTCACCCATCGCATGATCCGCGAGCAAGCCATCGCCAAAAAGCTCGGTGACGGGGCCTTCGATACCTACACCATCATGGACGCGCTGTATTCACAGTTGAACCCACGCCTGCGCAAAGCGGCGGAGCGCAACGTGCTGGCGCATCTGCTGAAGATGGAAGCCGAGGGTAAAGCCATCCGCGACGGAGAACTGTGGCGAGCAAAAGCCTAATCGCCGCCCTTGGCCAATGAATCCCTGGCGTGTGACACATCCCCCGCACTGACCGCCGGCGCCGCGTTGCCCCAGGCGTTGCGCACATAGGTCGTCACCGCGGCGACCTCGTCGTCGGTGAGAAGCCATCCGAATGGCGGCATCGCCGGCGCTGTCGGCGCCCCTTGCGTCCCGACGCTTCGCGTGCCGCGCAGCAGCACATGCAGCAGGGACGTAGCCTCCCGCGACTGCACCGATGCGGAGCCAGCCAAAGCGGGGATCAAGCCGCCCACGCCGGTTCCTGCGGGCGCATGACAGGCGGAACATTCGTCGGTGTAGATCGCACCGCCAACCTTCATCGCGGCATCGCTCGCGGCAATCGGCGCGGGCTTTTCGGCGCCGCTGTCCGGCCGGTCCTTCAGGTAGGCGGCGACCGCGTGAAGGTCGCCGTCGGTCATCTGCGAACTGGACAGCGCCACTTCCTCCGCCATCGGCCCGGATGCCGCTGCCGTGTCGTTATGACCATCCTTCAGATATGCAACGATCTGGCCGATGGTCCAGCCACCCAGTCCGCGGTAGTTGTCGTTGGTGATGTTCGGCGCGAACCAGCCCTGCAACGAATAACCTTGCAGCGCCTCGCTCGCGGTATCGCCGCCCAGAAAATTCTTCGGCGTGTGGCACATGCCGCAGTGCATCGGGCCCTCAGCCAGGTAGGCACCGCGGTTCCATTCGGCCGTCTTGTCCTTCCGCGGAATGAATGTGCCCTCCTTGAAGAACAGCGCGTTCCAGGCGAGCATGCTGACACGGATGTTGAACGGAAACGGCAGCTGGTTCGACACCACGTCATGGCTCACCGGTGGAACAGTATTGAGATAGGCGCGTATCGCCAAAGCATCTTCGCGGGTCATGTGCGTCAGGTAGGTGTACGGCATGGCGGGATAGAGATGCGTTCCCTGTCCGACGCCCTTCAGCAGTGAGCCGACGAACTCGTCATCCGTCCAGGCACCGATCCCGGTCTCCCGGTCAGGCGTGATGTTGGCTGCGAGAATCCTGCCGAACGGAGTCTCGATCGGGCGTCCGCCGGCGAATAATTCTCCGCTTCCTTGTGTCGTATGGCAGGCGCCGCAGTCCGCTGCCACGGCCAGGTAACGACCGCGCTCGATCGCCGCGAAGTCCTGGCCGTCCGTCGCGGCGTTGGCCGGCGGCGTGCTCATCGAAGCGCATCCCGAACATAGCACGGCAAAAGCGACCGACCACTTATGCATGGACCAGCGGCCCCGGGTTCTTCAGATACTGCGTCCTGATCGCCTCCGCCGACCGGAAAGCCAGCGCAGCCACGGTGCCGGTCGGATTGTAGCCGGTGTTCTGAGGAAACGCGCTGGCACCCTGCACGAACAGATTCGGCACGTCCCAGCTTTGCAGATAGGTGTTCAGCGCGCTGTTGCCGGGGTTGCTCCCCATCACCGCACCGCCGCACAGATGCGAGGTCTGGTATTTCGTGACATCGTACGGCCCTTTGCGTGGGTTCTTCACGACCTGGCGGGCGCCCATCTTTTGCAGTATTTCGGCATATTTGTCGGTCAGGAAGGCACTCATCTTCAGCTCGTTCTCGTGGAAATCCATCGTCATCCGCAGCAGTGGGCGGCCGAAACGATCCTTGTAGACCGGGTCAAGATCCAGGTAGTTGGTCTTGTAACTGAAGTTCGAACCATGCACCGCCGATCCGGCGAGCACCGTGCTCAGGTAGTTGTCCTTGACCGCCTTCTTCCATTGCGCACCCCATCCCGGGGTGCCGGGCGGAACCGGCGTCGTTTCGATCGGGCGGCCGTTGGTCTGCACCTGGCCCATATAGCCGCCGCCAACAAAGCCAAGCGGCCCATGGTCGAAGTTGTCGCCGTTGAACTCGTCGATGCACATGCCGATCGAGCCGGACGAGATGAACGGGTTGAAATTGAATTTCGTGTTGTCGAAAAATCCGGTTGCGTTGGAAACCGTCTGGTGGCTGAAGTTGCGGCCGATCTGCCCCGAACCGGTGCGCGGATTATACGGCGTGCCGATACCGGAGTGCAGCAGGATCTGCACGTTCCACAACTGGAAGGCGCACAGGATGACCATCTCCGCCGGCTGTTCCCACGATTGCCCGGAACTGTCGACGTAGGTCACGCCGGTCGCGCGCTTGCCGCCGCGGTCCAGGTTGATGCTGGCGACCTCGCACAGCGTGCGTGCCTCAAAGTTCGGCTTGCGCACCAGCGTGGGCAGGATCGTCGTCTGCGGACTGGCCTTGGAGTAATTGCCGCATCCGAACCATTCGCAGAAACCGCAGTATGTGCATGGCCCCATCTTGACGCCGAGGGGATTGGTATAGGCCGTGGACAAGT
>JAQGHW010000924.1 GCA_028291505.1 Rhodopila sp.
AGCGGCTGGGGCCTTGGCGCGGCTCCGGTGAGGCTCCCGGTCAATCTCTCTTTTCAGTGCCAGCAGGATTGGCGGGACCGCATCTTTCCCGGCCCCGAGCAGATCGGCGTCGATCTCACAGCTGGAGGCAATCTGGCGCCAATCCCAACCTTTGGTGATCATGGGCGGCCGCTGGGCCGCCGAGAAGCAGGCCAACAGATAGTTCTCGAGTCGAGCGGCTTCGCGGGGGGGGGCGGAGGCGAGTCGCTGGCGACAATACTGGACGATGATGCGAGGAAATTTTGCGTTGGGTTTTGAAGGCATGATTTCGTGGTCACAGCAACTGGAACGGCGACGCCAAACGGAACCGCCTGGCGCCAATGAGCCGCCGGACCTATGCGAATCGCCCTGAGGGAGGACGAGTCGAGCCCGGCTGCATCGGCGCCCGGCGATCCGAATCGGCGCCTGGGTGAGATCTGCGGAGAATACACCGGCTAATCTCCGCATGGGTTGCGGATATATCCTCTTGCGCCTGCGGAGAATAGATCTCATTTTCTCCGCAAATGGTGCAGATAATGGAGCGCTATATCCATGAGCTTTCGGACTGGCCGCGGTTTCGGTGGGACCACGAGGTCCTCGCAAAGCCGCTGGCGGCGGTGCGCCACAATCAGGGGCGGCTGATCGGTCGCATGGAGGGCCTCGGCTTCCAGCTCCGCGACGAGGCAGTCCTGCAATCCCTGACCGAGGAGGTCCTGAAATCCAGCGAAATCGAAGGCGAAAAGCTTGACCGCGAGCAGGTCCGGTCCTCGATCGCCCGGCGCCTCGGCATGGACATCGGCGCGCTTGCGCCGACGGACCGAAATGTCGAAGGGGTCGTCGAGATGATGCTCGACGCTACCCAGAACTACCGCGCGCCCGTGACGGATGAGCGCTTGTTCGGCTGGCACGCCGCCCTCTTTCCCACCGGCCGCAGCGGGATGACCAGGATCACCGTCGGCGCCTGGCGCACCGGGGAATCCGGACCGATGCAGGTCGTCTCGGGACCGATCGGACGCGAGCATGTCCACTTCGAAGCGCCGGCGGCAGACCGCGTTCCGGCAGAAATGCGAACCTTCCTGGCGTGGTTCAACACGACAGACAGCATCGACCCGGTCGTCTTCGCCGCCGTGGCCCATCTGTGGTTGGTCACGATCCATCCTTTCGAGGATGGAAACGGGCGCATCGCGCGCGCCATCGCTGACATGGCGCTGGCTCGGTCAGAAGGAACGCCTCGCCGATTCTACAGCATGTCTTCGCAGATCCAGGTTGATCGCAAAGCCTATTACGAGACCTTAGAGCGAACCCAGAAGGGCGACCTCGACATTTCGGGATGGATCGCCTGGTTCCTGGAATGCCTCGACCGGGCCTTCCGTAGCGCGGAGACGATCCTCGCCTCAGTTCTGCGCAAGGCCCGGTTCTGGGACGCGCACGCTGGGGAAGCCCTGAACGACCGACAGCGCCTGGTCATCAATCGCCTGCTCAACGGCTTCGAAGGAAAGCTGACGTCATCCAAATATGCCGCCCTTGCCAAGTGTTCGCAGGACACGGCCGCCCGCGACATCGAAGACCTGTCCCGCAAAGGCATGCTCGCCCGCGATCCAACTGGCGGTCGCAGCACAAGCTATAGTCTCATAGCAAGTGCTGCTGACGCGCTGGAAGTCGTGGCGCGCTGGACGCTGGCGCATGCCGATAAGGCCGCCTGGGATGGGTCGGAGGGGCCCAGTCTAGAGGAGCGTCGCGTTCGGACGGAGCGCATCCAGGCCATCGGCCGCGAGCTCCAGCAACTCGCTCGAGATTCCAACGCGCCGCCAACTTACGAAGATTTCGAGACCAGGCTGCGGGCTCTGCACAAGTTGGGCCTCTTCCCTGAGGAGCGTCTGGTCTCAGCGGTCACACAGGCCGTGCAACGAATCGCCAGCAGCTAAGTCGGCCGGCGTGATCACACGACTCAGGCCCAGTTATCCGGTGGGATTAACCGGCGGGCGTCGAACACTGAGCAGCGAGACGCTATTTCACTTCCACAAACTCCGATTGCTGGAATTGAACCCCAATGAGCGAAACCCAGTCCGTCGTCATCGTGACCGAGGCGCCCGTTTCGCTTCCTGCCAGCCTGGGGTTAGGTTCGGGATACGTATGAAAAGTGGTCACAAGCCAAATAGGCGTTCGTCGAGAAGGCTTACCTTTCTGAAAGCTGTTTTCTATCCAATCGAAAACGCTTGTATTTTTGTCAACAATCGGCGGGACGATTTCTGGACGACCCGGATGAGCTGTCGAAAACAGAGGTATGGCCACGCGATAGGGCAGGACTGAGCCACACGGGCAAGCCGTTGGTAATTGATGCTTTTCCGCCCGCAAATGCCCTTGTGACCGCTTTTCACACGTATCCCGAACCTACCCCTTCACCTGTAGGCGACCCGTCATCACCAGGTAACGCCGGGGGCTTACGCAGATCATGCCGGCTGTGGTTCCGTTCACGGGTGCACTAAGACAGACCGGACAGGCGCGTCCCTCGCATGGCGCGCCTGTTTGGCCGCCGGGGCCAACGGACACCCCTTTTGCGTTACGGTGACGCAAAACAGAGACCGTTCCGCGAGGGGCGGACAGAAGCAGCTTTGGCCGCGCCGGAAGCCCAAACCGGAGACCTGATCCGCCACCATTAGATAACGGTTATGGATATTGGGGCCGTTCCAGCGATGGGGCGGCCTTTTTGCTGTCTACGGCCATCCGATTGCGGCGATCCCCGCGGAACGCGCCTCAGGCCGGGCGCATAGGCACCCGCGATAATATGATATCATAGTATTACGTTCGATAATATTATCATATTATCCAGTATCCTACTATCTCCGCTCTGCCAATTTCCCATGACCGTTATCTAAATCCCGATCGATGAGGGGCTTTGCAGTATGAAGGCCCTTTCGTCGCCGAGGGGTCTCAGTTGTGTTGATACCCTTTCGGCAGGGGTGCGCTCAATTCTGAGCAACCGGCCGGGCGCGCCAGAGGTTTTCCGCTGAGATCGGAGAGCCTCCCACGTTTTCAACCATCTGGCGTAGCGCCAGATGCTTACGAGTGGGCACGGTGCCCACCAAGTTCGTTACGATCGCGTACGGCGCGCAATCGGCGCTCAGGGCGCAGAATATTGATTTCGTTGAGCACAGATCGGTGCCGGGGCTCTGGGAGGGTGTGCGCACAAGGCACGCCTTGGGGCGACCCTCGATCACCACTTAGTGGTCATTAGCGCATTGATAAGTTTGGGGACTACAAAACGAAGCCGGCTGCGGTGTCGCCCGCGGGCTCCTTTGTTGCCCGGCAGACAGGCGCGCTTTTAGACCGAGGCGCGCCTGTTTGTTGTTCGGAGGCGGTGCGCCTGAATCGTTACGAGCGCGCACGACGCGCAATCGGCCTTCGTCTGCACGACGGGTGCAATGGTGTATGGAAACCCCTTTTTGACGTCCTAACTGTGGACGCTGGGTGTCCCACTCGCGGTTGCTGGACGTCCACCTGGTGGACTTCTTACGTCCGGACAGTGGTCGCCAGACGTCTCTCTGTGTACGCTGGGTGGGCGCACGATGGACGTTCTAGCGTCCACTGATCCGCGATCATTCCCCCTGCCGCCGCACGTGCCGCGCTACCTGGCGGCCGGGCGCGGCGACTGGCGGTCTTCATGCCGAGCATAGGGGGTCCGACAGTGCTGGAATCCCCCTGCGTCCGCTCAGTCGGCGCCAGGCTCAGCGACAGGCGCCGCTGGCATCTTCGACAGCACGTGTGCGGTGATCTCGTCCATCGCTGGCATCGACCGGGGCTTTATCGGATGCTCGACCACCTCCAGGCGGAAAGGCCGCGGTAGTTTGGAAGCCTGAGCCTGGCGGGCCGCCAGCGGACGGGCCGCAGATCTTTGCTGACCTGGCACGGGTCGGGTCGCCCACAGCCGAGCTCCGCGCGCGTTCTGGCGGCTCAGGGCATACCCGTCGGTCGTCGACATCCAACGCGAGCATCCGGTGTGACTTGGGACGATGAGGTGGCCAAGATGAAATTCACGCGGTCGGGGAACGGACGGTCGCGATCAAGCGTATGCTGACGAGAAGGCGCGTATGCCTGGTTTCCCAGTTCGCTGCCCTGAGCGGTCACGGCATGGAGTTGGCGCGCTAACTGAAACGACAATGGATCCCCACCTTCACGTCCTATGCGAGAGGGTCCGGGACAGCCAGGAGGAACTCACAATGTATCTCGCTCGGTTTTCCTACGATGTGGCGCCGGCTAATCGTCAGAGGGCCATCGAATTCATTCGGCGCGAGGTGGCTGCGGCGCGCGAGAAGGGGTTGACCGCGAAGTTGTTGGTCCCGATCACCCGCGGGCAAAATGGAGCTGCCCTGCAGTTCGAGTTGGAACTGACCAGCCTCGACCAGCTCGATCAATTTCGCCAGCGCGGCGTCAGTTCGGGTGAGGAGACAGGCAACTGGATGCACGCCTTCAGCGAGATCTTGCTTGCTCCGCCCATAGTGGAGCTCCTTCGACTCGACTCAGCGGGCTGAGCGGTCACCGCCTCAGGTTGGGGTTCGGTTGAGTGCTGCGGTCACGCTCCGCCGACCAACTGGGCGAAGCGGAGGATGTGGGCGCTGCCGTTTGAAGGGTCTGTCGCGATTTCCGTGCAAGCTTGCGCGGCCTTCGCGGGTCAAGATGCTGAACTTGCTGCGCTATCTGACCTTCGGGCTTAGGCGTTGCGTGGTCGTCATGGAAACGGCCTGCAGCTGCCGATTCAATGAGTAATTACAGTGACATGAACCTAAAGTGACTTATCGGCTTGCACGGAGATCGCGACAGAGCCTTCAAACGGAAGCGCGACAGCGGCATCCTGCGCGGCCAGAATGCGGACAAGCTCAATGCTTGACGCACAGGATTTAGGCATCCATTGTATGCGCCAGTTCGTTTTCAAGCTGCGGCAGGACTTCGCCACCATCCGAAACGCCATCTCTGAACTCTGGAGTAATGGACAAACCGAAGGGCAGATCAACCGGCTCAAAACCTTGAAGAGAGCCATGTACGGCCGAGCCGGGGTGGAACTGCTGCGTGCCAGGATGCTCCCCAGCCAACTCGCAGCAACACAGATTGAGGAAGGCCAACG
>JAQGHW010000943.1 GCA_028291505.1 Rhodopila sp.
ATCTTGGAATTCTCGTCCTTCAGTGACAGATAGATGTGGCCGGAGGGATAGTGTTTGACCTCTGTCAACTCGCCGCGAACCCGGACACGGCCGAAGGTGATTTCCAGCGTGCGTTTTACCGCGCCCGAAATCTCGGAGACGGTGTATTCAGGCATATTTGAAACTACGGCGGGGCGAGGATCGTCCATTTCCCTAGCCTATGCTACGGCGTGGGCGCATGGAACCGCAGCTGCGCTGAAGGAGCAATCGATGAAAGTGCTGGTCGTCGGATCGGGGGGGCGGGAGCACGCGCTGTGTTGGGCCATCTCCGGCAGCCCGATGTTGACCAAGCTATATTGCGCGCCAGGCAACCCCGGCATCGCCGAGGTGGCCGAGTGTGTGAACATAGGCATGTTGGATATCCCGACCCTGGTCGGGTTTGCCCAGGACAATGCGATCGACCTCGTCGTTCCCGGGCCTGAAGCCCCGCTTGTGGCGGGCATTACCGATGCCATGGAGGCTGTTGGTATCGCATGCTGCGGACCGACGCGGGCGGCTGCGCAACTCGAAGGTAGCAAGACGTTTGCCAAGGAAATTGCCGACGCAGCCGGGATTCCGACAGCACTATGGGAGCGTTTCGAGGACTCGGATGCGGCGCGGGCATTTATCCGGAGGCGCGGTACACCGGTCGTGGTGAAGGCCGACGGCCTTGCGGCAGGTAAAGGCGTCGTGGTTGCTGCGACCGAGGAAGAAGCCATCGCGGCGATCGATGCCATGATGGACCATAAGATTTTCGGCGAGTCAGGATCCGCCGTGGTAATCGAGGAATGTCTCGTCGGCGAAGAGGTCTCGCTGTTCGCGCTTTGTGACGGCGAAAACGCATTACTTCTAGGATCGGCACAGGACTACAAGCGCGTCGGTGATGGCGATACCGGACCAAACACCGGTGGCATGGGGGCGTACTCGCCGGTGCCGAGTTTTCCGCCGAAGCTGGAGACAGCTTGCCTGGAGCAGATCATCCGGCCAGCACTGAGGGAGATGGTGCGCAAGGGCACACCGTTTCGCGGTATTCTATTTGCCGGTCTGATGCTGACCGAGGAAGGGGCGAAGCTGATCGAGTTCAATGTGCGATTCGGCGACCCGGAATGCCAGGTGCTGCTTGCTCGGATGAAGTCCGACCTGTTGCCGGCCCTGCAAGCCGCCTGCGACGGGGAATTGCGCGATTTCGATCTGCGCTGGGACGATCAGGCCGCGGTGGCGGTGGTGATGGCGGCTCGGGGTTACCCGGACGCTCCGGAGCGTGGTTCGGTGATCGGGGGGCTGGATCAGACCTCGGCGATACCGGGGGTTTCCGTGTTCCACGCTGGCACGGAAGCTGGGCCTGACGGGACGATCCTGGCCGCCGGCGGGCGCGTATTGACGATCTGTGGCACAGCGTCGGACATTCGGCAGGCTCGGGATCGTGCCTACGCGGGCGTGGACTCCGTTGCATGGTCTGATGGGTTTTGTCGCCGTGACATCGGGGCTCGGGCGCTGTGATCGCCACCGACGCAGAGCGAGGCGATAGGATCGCAAAATGGCTGTCTCGAGCCGGGGTCGCCAGCCGGCGGGATGCCGAGCGGATGCTGGCTGAGGGTGTTATTAGGCTGAACGGCAAGACTGTCACCCATCCGGCGACATTCATCGCGGCTGGAGACGTCGTGCAGGTCAACGGAAAGATGGTGGACCAGCCGGATCGCACCCGGGTTTGGCGCTACCACAAGCCGGAGGGGCTTGTAACAACTCATAAGGATCCAGAAGGGCGTCCGACCGTCTTTGAGAAATTGAAGCACCAGTTGCCGCGGGTTATCAGCGTGGGACGGCTTGATCTCACCAGCGAGGGGCTTCTGTTGCTGACCAACGATGGCGGTTTGGCGCGTCAGCTTGAACTGCCATCGACCGGTTGGCTACGGCGATATCGGGTGCGGGTTTTCGGTGTGCCGAATGAGGGAGCGCTCAAGTCGCTTGCACATGGCGTGACGGTGGAAGGTGTCCGGTACGGGCCGATCGAGGCAGCGGTCGATGCCAAGAAAGGCGACAATACATGGCTGACGGTCAGTCTGCGGGAAGGTCGCAATCGGGAGATCCGGCGGGTTATGGAGCACCTCGGGCTTGCGGTGTCCCGTTTGATAAGGGTTGCTTACGGGCCGTTCCAGCTCGGCACGCTGGAGCGGGGCGGGATCGAGGAGATCCCCGCAAGGGTACTTCGGGAGCAACTGCCGGCGGACGCAGGGGCGCCGCCACCGTTATCGCGCCACCGGTAGAATGCGGATTGTCGCCGGTGCCTGGCGCGGCCGCACGCTGGTTGCGCCGTCAGGGCAGGGGACCCGTCCCACAGCCGATCGGGTGCGTCAGGCCTTATTCGACATGCTGATGCATGCGGAATGGGGCGGACGGGCAGTGATTGAAGGCGCGATTGTGCTGGATGTCTTCGCCGGGACTGGGGCGCTGGGTTTGGAGGCGCTGTCGCGGGGTGCTGCTATGGCGTGTTTCATCGAGTCGAATGGCGAGGCGTTGCGAGCGTTGCGGGCCAACGTGGCGGTTTGCAAGGCGGAGGATCGGACGGAGATCCTCGGGGTCGATGTGCTTTCCGCGTTCCGCACATTGAGCGTAGGCGTTGGGGGGCATAGGGGAGCACCGCCCACCAAAAACCCGCGTGACGACCGGGCATCTCCGAGCCAACTATCGCGAAAGCGTGTTGGAATAGGCAGCCTGGGCGAACCTCGCCATGGCAATAGAGCGAGTGACGCCGTGATGGCGCCCGCCTCACTCGTGTTTCTCGATCCGCCGTACGGCCAGAACCTTGTCCATGGCGCGTTGACCCGACTGCGAGAAGCGGGCCGCATTGGTCATGATGCGCTGATAGTAGCCGAACTCGGTCGTGAGGAAACTTGGAAGCCGGACCAATCGCTTTTGGCCGAACGCGAGCACGGCGCGGCCCGCATCGTGATCTTCCGCATCACCTGATCAATAGCTGCGTGGCAAGCCAAGAACGTGTTCGGCGATATAGGACAAGATCAGGTTCGTGCTGATCGGCGCCACCTGATACAGCCGTGTTTCGCGGAATTTCCGTTCGATGTCGTATTCTTCGGCAAAACCGAAGCCGCCGTGCGTTTGGATACAAGCCTCGCCCGCGGCCCAGGATGCCTCGGCCGCCAGCATCTTCGCCATGTTGGCTTCCTCCCCCGGGGTCTCGCCGGCCTCGAATTTTTCGCAGCCGGCTTGTACCATCAGTTCGGCAGCCCGCATCTGGGCGTAGGCGCGGGCAAGCGGGAACTGGATACCCTGGTTCTGGCCGATCGGCCGGCCAAAAACCTGGCGCTCGCAGGCATAATCCGACGCTTTTCGCAGGAACCATTTGGCGTCGCCGATACACTCCGCGGCGATCAGCAGGCGTTCGGCGTTCATGCCGTCCAGGATGTAGCGGAAGCCTCGGCCCTCGACGCCGACCAGGTTTTCCGCCGGGATGACCATGTTGTCGAAGAAGACCTCGGTGGTGTTGTGGTTCATCATCGTGCGAATCGGCCGGATGGTCAGCCCGTGACCGAGGGCTTGCCGCATGTCGACGATGAAGGTTGAGAGACCCTCGGTTCGCTTCGCGGTTTGGTCCTTCGGCGTGGTTCGCGCCAGCAGCAACATCAGGTCGGAGTGCTCTGCCCGGCTGGTCCACACTTTCTGGCCATTGACGACATAATGGTCGCCTTCCTTGCGCGCGAAGGTGCGCAGGGAGGTCGTATCCGTCCCGCTGGTTGGCTCCGTGACGCCGAAGGCCTGCAGCCGAAGTTCGCCAGTCGCGATTTTTGGCAGGTAGGTTTGCTTCTGCTGGGCGGTGCCGTGACGCAGGATCGTGCCCATGATGTACATCTGGGCGTGGCAGGCCGCGCCGTTGCAGCCTTCCGCCTGGACCGTCTCCAGGATTGCCGCGGCGGCAGAAAGCGGCAGACCGGCGCCGCCATATTCCTCGGGGATCAGCGCGGCGAGGTAGCCACCCTCGGTCAACGCACGTACGAAGTCAGTGGGATAACCGCGTTCCTGATCGAGTTTGCGCCAGTATTCGCCCGGGAATTTGGAGCAAAGTTTGCGTACCTCCTCGCGAATTTCTGCGTGTGGGTCGTGATGCAAGGTCTCTTTCATGGCGGTCTCCGCGAACAGGCTTGTCTGCTTATGGTCTTCGTCAACCGTCTGGCAACTGGCAAGGCGTCGTTGCGCATGACTGCCAGAGGCTGGATGGACGCTCGCCCGACGCCAGGATAGTGCTGGTATCGATGCCAGGAATGCCCCGATCTGAAGGATTGCTCCATGCCGGCTGGTGAAAATCTAGCGATCTCCCCCTTTAGCCAGTTCCAGATATGGATGGCGGAAGCGGAGAAGTCTGAACCCAACGATGCGAACGCGATGATCGTTGCGACAACCACGCTCGATTGTCACCCGTCGCTGCGGACTGTCCTGCTTAAGGGCGTCGATGAGCGCGGCTTCGTTTTCTACACCAACAAGGAAAGCCGCAAAGGCGTCGAACTCGCAGCCAACCCGAACGTGGCGTTGCTGTTCCACTGGAAGTCGCTGCAGCGGCAGATTCGTATCGAAGGGACGGTCGAGCATGTTACGGATGCGGAGGCAGACGCCTACTACGCATCTCGACTGCGCATTTCGCGCCTGGGGGCCTGGGCGTCCCAGCAGTCACGGCCGCTGGAGAATCGTGCCGTTCTCGAACAGCGGTTAGCGGAAATGGAACAGCGCTTTCCTGATGAAATTCCTCGGCCGAACTATTGGTCGGGGTATCGGGCTCTGCCTGAGACGTTCGAGTTTTGGCAGGACATGCCGTATCGGCTGCATGACCGGACGGTTTACCGCCGGTCGGGGGATGGAGCTTGGATCCAAACTCGACTCTTCCCCTAGCGTTGATGTTCGGGATAGCGAACGTACTTGCAACGCAAACGCAAACCTGCATTGCTCTACGCGCAAGACCCGATTGAAGGAGGCTGATCATGGCAATACGCAAGCTTCTGCTGCCCCTGACGGGGACCGCGGCGGGCGAGGCCGCACTGGCGACGGCCTTGACGATTGCTCGCCGATGGAATGCCCATGTCACGGCTTTGCACGTTCGCGTGGACAGCCGCGATGTCGCGCCGTTGGCCGGGGAAGGTCTGTCCGGCGCGATGATTGAGGAGATGATGTCGGCTACCGAAAAGGAGAGCAACGATCGGGCGCATGCCGTCCGCTCGATGTTCGAGCGTTTCGTGGCGCGCCATGAGGTGGTTGTCCAGGAGGCTCACCCTGGTTCGGATTATGCCAGTGCCAGCTTCGCCGCGGTGACTGGCCGCGAGGAGGACATTGTGGCGCAGCAGGCTCGGCTCGCCGACCTGACGGTGGTGCCGCATCCTGACGCGGGCGAGGACGTTTCGTCGTCCGACGCGCTGCACGCGGTCTTGTTCGATTCTGGTCGTCCAGTGTTGATTTCGCCGCAGGTCACCCCGGCGAACATCGGGGCACGTGTGTGCATCGCCTGGAACGGTACCGCGGAATCCGCGTCGTCCGTACTGGCGGCGATGCCGTGGATGCAGCGTGCGGAAGGTGTCGCCATTCTGTCGGCGGACGGGTACCAGAGGCGCGGACCCGGCGCGCCCGATCTTGCGGCCTATCTCGCGTTACATAAAGTGCATGCCGAGATCGTCACCTTCCGAGCCGTGGGTGGATCGGTCGGGGCTGGACTGCTCGCGGCGGCGGCTGACTTTGGCTGCGATTTGCTGTCGATGGGGGCTTATTCGCACTCTCGGCTTCGGCAACTCATCCTGGGTGGTGTGACGCGCCACGTTCTGGAGAATTCCAAGCTACCGGTGATGATGAACCGCTAGTGTCCCGAATCTGAACACTAGAACAGTTTTTCCTGCGGGCCGAGTTTGACGATCACGTCGCTCGGTTCCGCCAGGTTGAGCATCGCGCGCGCGCGCTCATCCAGCGTATCGGGGTCCAGGTGGCGCGCGCGTAGGCCAGAAACGCGCGTTTCCCAACCGTCTCGTTCGGCCTTCGCGGCGTCTTGGTCGGCGACAACCTGACGTAGAAGCTCTTGCCGTTGGGCGTAGGCGACCAGCCCGCGGTCGCCCTGGGTCGCGTTCCAGCCGAAGTATGCCGTGATCGCCAGGAAAATGGCGGGGGCGACCATGGCCCGGGCTCGTCGCTTCAATTCTCGGCCAAATGACATCGCAGACTCCGGTGTTCGTCCGCCGATTCTACCGCGGTGATGGCGGTTCGTGAACGGAAAAGCTGCTAAACGACCGAATTTTCGTCATTTCTCACTTGAGAGAACAGGCGTTGGCGAACGCTGGCATTTGCCGTCGGCATTGCGCGTTGACAGGACTTGGTGCCGAACGCATCGTCCGGCCGCTTCAAACCAGGAAACCGTCCAGCGATGTCTCAGCATAGTTTGCAACAACCGATCGAGGATCTTTGGGAACGTCGCGAGACCCTTTCGTCATCCACGAAGGGTGAGGCGCGTGACGCGGTCGAGGCCGCGCTTGACGCATTGGACAGCGGGCAGGTGCGCGTCGCGGAGAAAGGTGATGCTGGCTGGCAGGTCAATCAGTGGCTGAAGAAGGCGGTGCTGATGTCTTTTCGCCTGACCGATTCGGCAGCGATGGAAGGTCCAGGCGGAGCGCCGGTTTGGGACAAAGTGCCTATCAAATTTGCCGGCTGGGGGGAGAACCGTTTCAGGGAGGCTGGCTTCCGGGTCGTTCCAGGCGCGGTGGTTCGCCGGTCGGCGTTCATTGCACCGGGTGCCGTGCTGATGCCCAGCTTCGTCAATGTGGGCGCCTGGGTCGGGCGGAACACGATGGTCGATACCTGGGCGACAGTGGGAAGCTGTGCGCAAATCGGCGCCAATTGTCACCTGTCCGGTGGCGTCGGCATCGGGGGCGTGCTGGAGCCGTTGCAGGCCAACCCGGTGATTATCGAGGATGACTGCTTTGTTGGCGCCCGGTCTGAGGTTGCGGAAGGCGTGGTTGTTGAGCGAGGCAGCGTGTTGTCGATGGGGGTGTTCATCGGCGCCTCCACAAAGATCATCGATCGTGCCACGGGGGAGATTTTCATGGGGCGGGTGCCATCCTATTCGGTGGTCGTCCCAGGCTCCTTGCCGGGTAAGCCGTTGCCGAATGGCTCGCCGGGACCGTCTCTGTATTGCGCGGTCATCGTGAAAACCGTCGATGCACAGACCCGAGCGAAAACGTCCATCAACGAGTTGTTGCGGGATTGATGGCCGGGTCAAGCCCGGCCACGGGGCTCACCGATCCCCTGCCGCTGGCGCAATCGCTGATCCGGTGTGCCTCGGTGACGCCAGCCGATGCTGGCGCGCAAGATGCTTTGGCCCACATGCTGGGCGGTCTGGGTTTCACGGTCCATCGGCTACGCTATGGCGAGATCGAGAACATCTTCGCGCGCCTGGGCACCGAGGGACCGCATATATGCTTCGCCGGGCATACCGATGTGGTACCGGCCGGAGCGATGAACTGGCGGACCGATCCATTCGGCGGCGAGGTGCGGGACGGGGTGCTGTATGGCCGGGGCGCCTGCGATATGAAGGGCGCGATCGCGGCGTTCGTCTCCGGCGCGGCACAGCATCTGGAAAACGCCACATCGAAAGGGTCGATCAGCTTCCTGATTACCGGCGATGAGGAGGGGCCCGCGACGGACGGAACGGTGAAGGTGCTGGAGTGGATGCGAGCGAACGATCAGATCCCCGATTTCTGCCTGGTCGGCGAGCCTACCTGTCCGGTGAGGCTCGGCGACATGGTCAAGATTGGGCGGCGCGGCAGCGTCAACATGAAGATCGAAGTGCATGGCACGCAGGGCCACGTCGCCTACCCGCATCGCGCCGACAATCCGGTCCATCGGCTGATCCAGGTGCTGGATGCCTTGACCTCCGCGCCGGTGGATGCGGGAACCGATTGGTTCGAGCCATCGACATTGCAGGTGACCAGTATCGACGTTGGGAACGACGTGACGAATGTCATACCCGGTTCAGCCAGGGCGGCGTTGAACATCCGGTTCAATGATGGGCACAGCGGCGCGTCGCTAACAGCCTGGGTACGGGCAACCTTGTCCAAATACGTGGAGCGGTTTGACCTGAATTCCTCGATCAGCGGCGAGTCGTTCGTGACCAAGCCCGGACCGCTGGTCGATATTCTACGCAACGCGATCAAGAGCGCGACTGGTATTGATCCGAAGCTGGATACCGGTGGCGGCACATCGGATGCGCGTTTTATCTCGAATTACTGTCCAGTGGCGGAATTCGGGCTGGTCGGCGCGACGATGCACCGAACCGATGAGCGCGTGCCCGTGGCGGAATTGCGCGATCTGGCACGAATTTATCGGAACGTCATCGCGGCCTTCCTGGCATGAGCCATGGAGTGGTCCCGCGGAAAAGCATCCTGGTGGGGATACTGCGTATAGCATACGGCCGGGCGGATGGCGTCGGCTGCTTCGGCTCGACTCCGCAGGCATTCCTGTCCAGCCTCGCGCCGCTGGTTGCCTTTCCTTTGGTCGGTTCGGTCTTGGCGATGTTCACCGAGGGGCCGCGACGGGCGCTGACGGGTCTGGCGATGACGCTCTGTGCCCTACTGACGCCGGCGGTCATTTCGTACGAACTGGCGCGCGTTTGGCAGCGGGTGGACGCATGGGTACGGTTTGCCACCGCGTTCAACTGGTGTGAGTGGATCCTGCCCGTCCTGGCCTGTCTGCTCATGGTGCCGCTGAGCGTGGCGATCAGCGCGGGAATGACCGAAACCGCGGCCAGTCTCGTGCTGGTGAGCTGCCTTGGCGTCTATGGGCTTTGGCTGCACTGGTTCCTCGCGCGAAAGGCGCTGGGTTTGTCGGCATTCCGTGCGGTGGTACTGGTCTTCCTGGTGAACCTCGGAACGGCGGTGGTTGTGATGGGGCCGCGTTTGCTGGCCTACGACCCGGGATGAGTTCGGTATCGACGGTGACCTCGGGGCTTTCAGCCGCACTGCGGCTTGCACGCGGCCGGGCTGATGGCGTCGTGTTGGTGCCGGACGATCGGAAGACCATCGTCCGCAGTTTCTGGTCGATCGCGCTGTGTTTGCCGTCGGTGATCTGCCGGTTGTTGATGTCTTGGGCGGATACCGGGATTCCGGCCGATGCGGGTCATCTCGCTGCGCGGGAGGTGATCGTCTTCGTCCTTGGCTGGCTTGTATTTGTGGAAGTGACCCATAGGCTCGCGCCGGTGATTGGCCGAGCGGAGCGGTGGGGCCGGTTCGTCGCGGTTTGGAATTGGTGCAATGTCGTTGAAGGTGTGCTCGTCATCGTCGGCGGGATTCCCGGGACCCTCGGCGCGCCGGCGATCGTCGATCAGGCGTGCGAATTGGTCACGATCGGCTGGGCACTTTGGCTGGAGTGGTATGCGACACGACTGGCCTTTGGGGTCGGGCAGCTGACGGCCGTTGGGCTTGTGATGCTCGATCAGTCGATCGGGATCATGCTGGCGTCGATAGCCATGCTGATCAGTCCGTGAGGGTTGGATGGCCGTGATTGTCAAATGGGTCGTCCGGATAGCCGACCTTGGTCAAGGTCAAGCCTTCGGGTGGTGCGGTTGGCCCGGCGGCTGAGCGGTTCCTGGCTTCCAATGCCGCTGTGACGCGCTCGATGGGCCAGCGGCCCTCGCCGACTAGTTTCAGGGTGCCGACAAAGTTGCGGACTTGATGGTGCAGGAAGCTGCGGGCCTCTGTCATGACCTCGATGATGTCGTCGTTCCGGACTACGTCCAACCGATCCAGCGTTCGAATCGGTGATTTGGCTTGGCAGGAAGCGGCGCGAAAGGATGTGAAATCGTGCCGGCCCAGTAGGCATTGCGCGGCAGCGTGCATGGCGGTGGCGTCGAGTGGGGCGGGCACGTGCCAGATACGTCCCGCCATGATCGCGGGACGGCTGCAACGATTGAGGATGCGGAAGCGGTAGGCTCTCCGGTCGGCGGAAAAGCGGGCACTCCAGTCTCCTGGTACTACCACCGCGTTCAACACGACGACGGGATGCGGCTTCATATGGAAATTCAGGGCGTCTCGGACCGCCTTGGCGCTGTGACCATCGGGTAAGTCGATATGCGCGACCTGACCCTCGGCGTGGACTCTCGCGTCGGTTCGGCCGGCGACGATGCTGGCGACAGGTCGTCCGGCATTGAGATGGGAGGCGGCTTGTTCGAGCACTTCCTGGACGGATGGGCCGTTGATCTGACGTTGCCAGCCGACGAATGGGGTGCCGTCGTATTCAAGCAGCAACGCCCAGCGGGTCATTGGCCGAGTACGGTGCCGGGGGGCACTGGGTGGCCGCGCAGGAAATCGTCTGTGCCGAGGGGACCGCGGCCCGGGAGTTGAACCCTGGTCAGGGAGACGGCATGACTGCCGCAGGCGATTCTCAGGGCGGTATCGAGGACGGTTCCCGGTGCGCCGGATCCCTCTGCGGGTTTGGCGGCCAGAATTTTCAATGGGCTACCGGCGAGAGTGGTGAACGTGCCGGGCCATGGATCGAACGCGCGGATCTGGCGGTCGATGATGTCGGCAGATTTGTTCCAGTCGATTCGACCGTCCTCGCGGGACAGCTTCGGTGCGTAGGTTGCGTCGGCTGCCGTCTGCGGCACCGGTGTGGGCGAGGAGGACAGGGTGGTCAGGATCAGACTCGCGCCAATCGTCGCCAATGTGTCATGGAGGTTGGCGGTTGTGGTTGCGGGTGTGATCGGGACGCTTTCCCACAGCAGCATGGGGCCGGTATCGAGGCCCGGATCCATCTGCATAATGGTGATGCCGGTTTCGGCATCGCCGGCGACGATGGCGGCCTGGATCGGCGCAGCACCTCGCCAGCGCGGTAGCAGACTTGCGTGGATGTTGAGGCAGCCTCGCTTGGGGGCGTCCAACATCGCCTGCGGTAAGATCAGGCCGTAGGCGGCCACAACGGCGACATCGAGAGAAAGCGCGCCGAATGCCGCCTGTGCCTCTGGGTCGCCACGGAGGCGGACGGGGGTGCGAACGGGCAGACCCAGGTCATCTGCCGCTACCTGGACAGGGCATCGGCGCATGGCCTGGCCGCGGCCGGCCGGTCGGGCCGGCTGACAATACACCGCAGCGATGTCGTGGCCAGCGCTATGGAGCATTCGCAAAGCAGGAACAGCGAAGTTCGGACTGCCCATGAAGGCGATGCGCATGGCGCTATCGCTTCCGTTCGTCTTGCTTCTGCCGTTGCTCCTTGGCGAGCCGTCGCATGATCATGTTGCGCTTGAGTGCGGACAGATGATCGACGAACAGGATACCGTCGAGATGATCGATTTCATGCTGTAAGCATGCGGCCAGCAAGCCGTCCGCCTCCATCTCGCGCTTTGCACCGGTCTCGTCGAGGTAACGAACCTTCACGCGCGCCGGTCGACTGATATCGGCGTATTGGCCGGGCAGGGAGAGGCAACCTTCTTCTCTTGTGGCGAGTTCCTCGCTCGCCGCGACAACTTCAGGGTTGATGAGACTGTGTGGCTGCCGCTTGTCGTTCGGCATCAGATCAATCACGACGAGGCGCAGACTTTCGCTGACCTGCGGCGCCGCCAAACCGATGCCTGGGGCCTTGTACATCGTGGCGAACATGCGGGGGATCAGGTTGCGCACGACGCCCGCGTCGGCCAGCTTCACCGGTCGAGCACGGATTTTCAAACGTTGGTCAGGCGCGATCAGGATCGGCAGCGTGTCGATTGTCGTTGAAATCGCGGTTGAGTGTATGTCGGTGCTCATGGTCCCGCTGCATCTAGCGGTGCGGTTGCTGCTGATCAACACCGGCCGTATCGCCCTGCCTGTTGTGATGATCTTATTCCCTTGCAAGTCGGACTGCGGAAGCCAAGATGTTCCACAGCCAGGATGCCGCAACCGGGTCCTGGTATTCGCTTCGCTCGTAGGAGGGGGCCTTGACCACCCGTATGTTTACCTCGCCGCTTTTTCTAGGCTTTGACCACCTTGAGCAGATGCTTGAGCGCGCGTCCAAGACATCGTCCGACGGATACCCACCATACAACATCGAGCAGATAAGCCCAACCGGGCTCCGTATCACGCTCGCCGTTGCCGGGTTCACTATGGACGATCTGCAGATCACCCAGGAGGACAATCAGTTGGTTATCCGGGGGCGGCAAACAGACGACAGCGAAGGCCGGATTTTTCTGCACAGAGGTATTGCTGCGCGTCAGTTCCAGCGGTCGTTCGTGCTGGCCGAGGGGATTGAGGTAAAGGGGGCCTGGTTAGACAACGGCCTGCTTCACATCGATTTGGCAAAGCCACAGCCGGAGATTCGCGTGAAAACCATACCGATCACGCGCAACACTGGGGCGACGGCCCTGCGCCAGAATGGAGCCGAACTGGATGCCGTTGTAGAGAGCAAGGCGGAGCGATGAGGCGGCGGGTGCCTTTGGACCCGCTAGGACCAAGCTAATGGACAGCGCTCAAGGAAGGCTGTCACAAATAGGAGTAAAACCGATGAATATGAACCCAAGTGACCAGCCGGACGTCGCGGGGGCTACTGCACAGGAAGTGGTCGCCTTCGATGTCCGCCATCTATCGGAACAGCAACTCGCGGCCCTGGGAGTATCGCACATCGCCTACGTTAAACCGGTGATGGTCAACGGCGTGCAAGGCTTCGCGATCCATGCGGCTGATGGGACACCGATGGCAGTCGCCGGCAATAGGGATGTCGCGGTCGCGGCAGTTGTGCAACACGAAATGCTCCCGCTATCGGTCCACTAGAAGGGGATCACTCTGGGTGGTTGGTTCCGCCCGGAGGCGCCTCGACTCGGGTTTGGAGCAAATCTCTGATCTCGCTGAGCAAGGTCTCAGACTTTGTGGGAAGGGCGACTGCGTCCTGTCTCACGTTTAGCTTGGTCAGTGCCTTGACAACCCAGAAGACCGTAAAACTGACGATCAGGAACTGTATGATGGCATTGATAAAAAGCCCGAAGTTCAGCGTCGGTGCGCCGGCCTTCTGAGCGTCAGCGAGATTGGGGTAGCGCTGACCATTGAGCGCGAAGAAGACGTTCGAGAAATCGACGCCACCTGTCGCCAGACCAAGCAGCGGGTTGAAGACGTCTTTCACCAAGCTGCTGACGACGCCGGTAAACGCGGCGCCGATGATGATACCGACCGCCAGGTCGACAACGTTTCCGCGCATGATGAACTTGCGGAACTCGGACATCCAGGAAGGTGCTTTAGGCGCGAGCATGTCGTTTTAGTCCTCCAGACGAGAACGGCGGGTACTGGCGCGTCTCTCTGGTGAAAGTTCAGGGTTTGGCGGCATTGGTCAACTGTTGCAGCCAGTTATCGCGACGGTTTGTGGTTCCTGTCAGGAGCCGCCGGTGACAAAGCTCTGAACCAGGCTGCCGGCGACAAGGCGCCAGCCATCGATCAGCACGAAAAAGATCAGCTTGAATGGCAAGGAAACAGCACTCGGTGGCAGCATCATCATCCCAAGGCTCATGAGCACACTGGCGACGACGATGTCGATGATCAGGAATGGCAGAAAGAGCAGGAAGCCCATCTCGAACGACCGGCGTAACTCGCCGATGACGAACGCCGGAACCAGCGCTCGCCAAGGGACCGATGCGGCGTCCTTGGATGGCGGCAGATGTCCGAGGTCCAGAAAGAAAACGAGATCCTCGTCCCGCACATTGTCGGTCATGAACGCGTGGAACGGATCAGTCGCCAGCCGCAATCCCTCAGCTTCCGAGATGCGACCTTCCGTCATCGGCTGGATGCCCTCGATCCAGGCCCGATTCATAGCCGGCTCCATTACGAAGAACGAAAGAAAGAGCGCCAGTCCGATCAGGACAACGTTCGGTGGCGTTCCCTGCGTGCTAAGGGCATTACGAAGCAGCGATAGCACGATGACGATCCTGGTGAATGCCGTGGTCATGACCAGGAGGCTCGGGGCCAGCGATAGCACGGTGATCAGAGCGGTGAGTTGAACAATCCGAGCGGTAGCGCCTGCCTGACCGGCGGCGCCCAGGTCGATGTTGACCGACTGCCCATGCCCTAAAGCTGGGATCAATAGCAGGAGGGGGAGGAGGGTCCATGCTCGAAACCTCATGGATCTTGCATCCAGCCGACCACCAAGTCTTGTCCACCACCGGTTAGCAGCACCACCTGCCGTTGTCCGCACTGGACGAGATGGACGCGGCGACGCTGGTCCAGGGCGATGGATTCTTGCAGAATCAGTGTACGCCCAGAATAGGATTGTGCCCGCCAGCCGGTGAATCGGAAAAGCTTGGATGCCGCGCCTATCAGCGCGATGACACCGATCAGGACACCGATGACGAGCAAAATTGTTTGCACGGTCATTCAGGTCGCGGGCCACTTGGCGCGATGACTGGGTTACCAACTGCGCGGAGCAGACTGGCGCGGCCCAAAGGGATCGCCAAGCTTCGGACGATCCAATGTTGTGCGCACAGGATCGCGTCAGCGATGTCTGCCATCCAGGAAGGAATGAGCGCTTCTGGGCCTGCATCTGTCCGCATGCGCCCATCTTGTGGCGACGAGGTGAATAAGTCCCTAACGAACCCCATTAACCTTTTCTTTAGGTTTCTCCGTCAGATTGAGGTGATGGACTCTTCCCAAATTGGCTTATTCGATTTGGCCGAAAAACGGCTTATGTGGACGGCGCAGCGACAAAGCGTGCTGGCGGCGAATATAGCGAATGCCAACACTCCGACGTTTCAGGCGCGCGACATCCAATCGTTTGACAGCGTCCTATCTGACAGCGGCTCAATCGAGCCAGCAAGAACCCAGCCCGCCCATATGGCCGGAACGATTCCCACAGGTCTGGCTTCGTTGACCACCGATCCTCCCAAAGCACGAGCTCTGGATGGCAACACGGTCTCGTTGGATCAGCAATTAACGAAGGTAGCCGATACCGAAACTACACAGGCGTTGGTGACGACCATCTGGAAGAAGTACGCGGGAATGTTCAGTACGGCCCTCGGCCGGTCGAGCTAACGATGGCAGGTGATCTGAACCAGGCACTCAACGTCTCTGCGACGGGAATGGATGCGCAAACCACACGCCTTCGTGTGATCGCCGAGAACATCGCCAACCAGGATACCACTGGTTCGTCAGCGGGCGCCGACCCGTATCGGCGTAAGACGATCACATTTGAAAGTGCGATGGACAAGGTCGCGGGTGTTGCGACGGTTCGGGTCAAAAATATCGGCGTCGACGGCAGCGACCTACCATTGCGATATGATCCGGCGAATCCAGCCTCCAACCCTCAGGGCTACGTGAAGTTGCCGAACGTCAACAGCTTCATAGAGGTGATGGATATGCGAGAGGCGGAGCGCTCCTATAGCGCCAATCTGTCGGTCATGCAGGCGACACGCAGCATGCTGAACAAAACGATCGATCTGCTGAAATGACCGCAATACCGACAATCGTCATTACACCTTCCGCGGCGGCTGACGCCTACACCCGAAATGCACCTGGAGCCGGTTCCGCCGGTGGTCCAAATAGCTTCGGCGCTGCCATCACGCAAGCGCTCGATCAGGCCGTGCAAACCGGTCATAATGCGGACGATCAGGCGATGAAGGCGCTCAGCGGCGGAGGAAATCTGACAGAAGTCGTTACCGCGGTGTCGCATGCCGAAATGACCTTGCAGGCTGCCACGGTCATTCGTGACCGCGTGGTGCAGGCCTACCAGGACATCATGAAGATGCCGATCTGAAACATGAACGGTACCGATGTCGCCGCGTTGATCCGCGACTGCATGATCGTTACAATGAAACTGAGCTTTCCCGTGCTCGGTGTTGCGCTTGTGGCTGGGCTGCTGATTTCCTTCATTCAGGCCATCACTCAGATTAATGAGGCCACGTTGGCGTTTCTGCCAAAAGTCCTCGCGATTGGCCTTGCCCTCATGATGCTTGGCCCGTTCATGGCGACAACTCTGTCCAGCTTTTCACACCGGGTTTTCGACAGGATCGTCGCTATTGGTGGATCGTGAATCCGACCTTGGCTGCTCTGGTGGATTGGGCGCCCGCCTTTGCATTGGTGTTGGCAAGGGTTGGACCGGCAATGGCGCTGCTCCCTGGCGTTGGGGAGGCGGTCGCACCAGCCGCTGTGCGGATCGGTTTGGCTTTAAGCATCACGATTCTTCTGATGCCGGAACTTCAGCCGATGATGCCGCCGGTACCGGCAGCTGGTCTAAGCATGGCGTTGATGGTCGCTGGCGAGGTCGTCACCGGTCTCTGGTTCGGCTGGATCACTCGGATGATCGCTTTGGCGCTGCCGATTTGCGCACAATTCATTGGGTACTTGATCGGGCTATCAAGCGTCCTTCAGCCGGATTCGGAACTTGGCGCACAATCCGGCGCCCTGGGAAAGCTCTTTGAGATGGCTGCCCCAGTATTGTTACTGGGATCCGGGCTGTACAGGTTGCCGCTAACTGCACTGCATGGGTTGTTCCAGTTGATCCCGCCCGGCCACATCCTGCCGATTGGAGATACGACCGAAATCGCAATCCACGCTGTTGCCACAGGGTTTAGCCTGGCGTTGCAACTGGCCGCGCCATTCGTGGTAATCGCGATCGTCTGGAACATCTCAATGGGGTTGATCGCCCGGATCGTGTCACGCATGCAAATCTATTTCGTGTCGATGCCGGGACAGATAATGGCGGGGCTTGCTCTGCTGATGATCACCGTAAATGCAATCATCCTGGCGTGGAATGATGGTGCGCAGGCCTATTTCGCCGCACTGCCCGGCGCCGGTTGATCCATGGCCGGAGACGATCAATCCAGCGACGACCGAACTGAGGCGGCAACCCAGAGACACCTCGATCAAGCGCGCGATGAGGGACAGGTTCCAGTGTCCCGCGAGGTGGTGACGTTTTCAAGCCTGGGTGCTGTGGTTCTGGTCCTGGGCTATCAAGCGCAGGCCTTGATGCAGCACCTGCTGCCTAACCTGGTCGTATTCTTATCCCACACGGGTGAGGCACACATGCTGGGTTCGGATCAGTTCCGTTTGACTTCTTCAGCTGTTCTGGGTGCAATCGTACCGTCCCTCTGCGCGGCTTTGCTTGCGGGTGCAGCCGCAGTACTATTGCAGACCAAATTTCTGCTGAACCTGGGCGCTCTTCAGCCAAAATTCTCACGGGTCAGCCCAGCCGCGGGTTTGAAGCGCCTGTTCGGTTTTAACGGAATTGTGGAAATCGTGAAATCCTTGGGCAAGCTGGGGCTTCTCGCCGCTGCCATGTGGATCGCGATAAGAGGCGATTGGCCTCAACTGATCCGTCTACCATGGCAAGATCCGCATAGTTTGCTATCAGCGGTCGCTCGTCCAGCATTTCACATCTTCATCGCGGGTGTGTGCCTTCAGGGGATCGTCGCAGCCGCTGATCTGATGTGGGTGCGTTTTCGTCATGCCCGCGATATGCGGATGAGTAAGCAAAGCATCCGCGACGAGCTAAAGGACACGGATGGAAATCCACATGTCAAAGCGCGAATACACCGCATTCGAGTGATGCGGGCCCGCAAGCGTATGATGGCCAAAGTGCCTACCGCAACTGTGGTGGTCACCAATCCAACGCACTACGCTGTTGCGCTTGCCTATGATCGGGCAAACAATCCGGCACCGCGCATCGTGGCGAAAGGCGTGGACTCTCTCGCTGTCCGTATCCGTGAGGTCGCCGCGTCCAACAACGTACCCGTCGTCGTCAACCCGCCGCTCGCGCGTGCGCTTCATCGACTCGACATTGACACCGAGATTCCAGCGGAACACTACAAGGCCGTGGCGGAGATAATCACTTACGTTTGGCGACTCCGTCGGCCGGGATCGGCGGTTTCGTGATGCGATGCGTGGTGTGCAACCACATTTTCTGAGTGATTACTGCCTGGGGGCTCACATAGGGCTTTCCCGAATCGGCCTGCAAAGGTGATCTTTACCCGAATCATGAGGGCTTCATCGGCCGAAGCCAATTTCGAGGAACGTGCGGATATGAGCCAGCGTAGGCATTTTGTTCGTGAGAAGTTCTTGCGCTTCGACGAGCCATAGAACATAATAAGCACAAACGTTGATAAGCAACTAGCGTCCTTAAGTCAGGGTTTATACACGTATCAGTTGCATGAGAGCACCCTATGCGTGTAAAAAAGAAAACGACACCTGAGCTGGTATCGAACCAAGGAATATACGGAATGGAAAAGAACAAGGCGCTCGATGCCGCGATGGCGCAGATTGAACGGGCCTTTGGCAAAGGTTCGATCATGCGTATGGGTGCGCGGGCCGGAGATGAACAGATCGAAGTGATCCCATCCGGATCGCTAGGCCTTGATCTGGCGGTCGGTATCGGCGGCCTGCCGCGCGGCCGCATCGTTGAGATTTATGGCCCGGAGAGTTCCGGCAAGACGACTTTGGCGCTTCATGCGATAGCGGAAGCACAGCGCCGAGGCGGAACGTGTGCATTCATCGATGCTGAACACGCGCTGGATCCCACTTATGCCCGCAAGCTAGGTGTGGACGTCGATAATTTATTGATCAGCCAGCCGGACGCGGGTGAGCAGGCGTTGGAAATCGCCGATACCCTAGTTCGTTCAGGGGCGGTGGACATTCTAGTTGTGGACAGTGTTGCCGCGCTGGTACCACGCGCAGAGCTGGAAGGAGAAATGGGCGACAGCCACATGGGCTTGCATGCCCGGCTCATGAGCCAGGCGCTTCGCAAGATCACCGGCAGCGTCAGTCGCAGCAACTGCATGCTCATTTTTCTGAACCAGATCCGCATGAAGATCGGCGTGATGTTTGGAAACCCGGAGACAACGACCGGTGGTAATGCCCTGAAGTTCTATGCGTCCCTCCGGTTGGAGATCCGTCGCATCGGCCAGATCAAGGAGCGTGACGAGGTTGTGGGTAATCAGACCCGCGTCAAAGTGGTGAAGAATAAGCTTGCCCCGCCGTTCCGCCAAGTCGAGTTCGACATAATGTACGGCGAAGGCATCAGCAAGGTTGGCGAATTGCTCGACCTTGGCGTAAAGGCCGCAGTTGTGGAAAAGTCCGGTGCATGGTTCAGTTACGACAGTCAGCGCATCGGACAAGGGCGGGAGAACGCGAAGCAGTTCCTCCGCGAGCACCGGAGCATCGCCGACGCCATCGAGGCGAAGGTGCGGGAGCAATCAGGCGTCATTGCGAACACCATGCTGGCGGCGGCCATCGATGACGCCGACGAGGCCGAGGCGGCTGAATGATTCTATCCTGCCAGATGTCACGCTGACAGACGGCGACCATGAACTGATTGCGGCCGCAAATGCGGTATTGGAGGACCATTACCGGCCGTTCTGGCATATGGTCGCAGCCGCGATCCGTTCCCAGGATGGCCGGATTTGGACGGGGCTGCATATCGGGACGACGGTTGGACGCCTATCCGTCTGTGCCGAGGCTGTTGCATTTGGACGGGCGCTGTTGGATGGGGATGGAACAATTCAGACGGCGGTCGCAGTGAGGCATCCGAAACCAGAGGAAGAAAACCGTGAACTGGCAGTTGTTCCACCATGCGGTGCCTGTCGGGAGATGATCTTGGATCATGCTCCCGATGCGATGATCATCGTCAAAGACACCAATGTTCTGATCAAACTACCGATCCGGACGCTGTTGCCGCTTCCCTATCGGCGCTAACCGGATCAGGTTTCCGCGTCATTGTGATGCGCTCGGCGCCATCGTCGGCTGTGTGTTGCCACAGGAGCGCAAAAACTTCGTCCGCCATGCCGGTTATGTCTATCAGGATGAGAATGCTAGCGTGGGTCGTAAGCCGGATGAAAAAGGGAACGCCCGTGCCTTACTGTACCAGGAATGGACTCGGGCTGATCGTCGGTGCGCTGCCGTCGAGGCCTTCTGCCCAGGCGTACCAAGTACCTGCAGTCGCTGGCGTTGGCGCGTAAGCGCCCCACAGATTGCTATTGACGAGCGTCGCCGCGGTCCACGTCGACGGTGGGATCGTGGCAGAGGGTGAGAAGCCAATTTGAACCGGCGAAGCGGCGGGCGAGACCAGTACGTTGACCCCGATCGTTCCACTTCCGTGGGTATAGGATCCGCTAGGGACCACATTCCATGTGATGGAACTTACCGTCGCCGAGGCGGCCAGTGTCACCGCTGTGACACTGGCGGACGTCGGTGCTACACCGGCGTTGTTCATTCCGATGACGGAGAAATCGTAGCTTGTGGTGGGCTGGAGGCCCGATATGGCGCCTCCCGTCCCGGTCATCCCCGCGACCGAGGATGTCCAAAGTGATGAGCCGGTCACCTTGTATTGGACCGTGAAGCTGGTGGCCGCGCTAGCACCCGTTTGAGAAGACCACCTGACCTGGATGATGCTACTCGACGTAGGGGTCGCCGTGAGA